>JAKURV010000002.1 GCA_022452035.1 Acidimicrobiales bacterium
CGACGTTTGCCTGCCCGACGGGGAGATGACTCCCCACCCGAGCAATTCGCGAGCGGCCTGCGTGGAGGTTTACGAGAAGTACGCCGACCAGGAGCCCGTCTTCGGCATCGAGCAGGAGTACACCTTCTTCCTGGAGGGTCGCCCGCTTGGCTGGCCGGTTGAGGGATACCCGGCGCCACAGGGCCCGTACTACTGCGGCGTAGGGGCCATTGAGATCGCCGGTCGCGACATCGTCGAGGCCCACACCAAGGCCTGTATGGATGCCGGCCTGGCTATCTCGGGGACCAACGCCGAGGTGATGCTCGGTCAGTGGGAGTTCCAGATTGGCCCGGTCAATACGGTGGCTGCCGCCGACCAGGTCTGGATGGCCCGGTACCTGCTTTACCGGGTGGCCGAGAACTTCGGGGTCGACGCCTCAGTGGCCGCCAAGCCCATCAAGGGCGACTGGAACGGTGCCGGTGCCCATACCAACTTCTCGACCAACGCCATGCGCGAGGGCTACGACGCTGTCATCACGGCATGCGAGGCACTGGGTGCTGAGGGCAAGCCAGCCGAGCACATTGCCGGCTACGGGCTTGGGTCCGAGGAGCGTCTGACCGGCGCCCACGAGACCCAGCGCTACGACCAGTTCAACTACGGCGTGTCCGACCGGGGCGCCTCAGTTCGCATTCCGTGGCAGGTCCACCTGGACCAGAAGGGCTACATCGAGGATCGTCGCCCGAATGCCAACATGGACCCGTATGTGGTCACCCGGCTGATCACCAACACCTGTTGTGAGGCCCTGGCCGGCTGACCGCCCGGACTTCGCTGCGGAACCCCCGGCTCCGGCCGGGGGTTCCGTCGTTTTCGACGGCCCTTCCTGATCGGCTCCTGACACGACAGTCAGGAGGCTCCCGGCCCAGATGGCTGAGGGAGCCCGTCGGTACGCTGCACCCATGAACCGGGTCCGGCTAGCGCTGATGCAGATCGACACGGTGGTCGGGGACCTGCCCGGCAACGTGGACCGGATTCGTCGACGACTGGACCAGGTTGCCGACTGCGACCTGGCCCTCTTCCCCGAGATGGCGATCACCGGCTACCCGCTGGAGGACCTGGTCCACAAGCCGGGCTTCGTGGCCGACAGCCGGGCTGCACTTGACGAGGTGGCGGCCCTCAGCGACCGGTGCGCCCTGGCCGTCGGCTTCGCTGACCCTGGACCCGACGGAACGGTCTACAACGCCCTAGCCGTATGCCGGAACGGACGGATCCTCGGGACGGTCCACAAGGAGTGCTTGCCCACCTACGACGTGTTCGACGAGGCCCGGGACTTCCAGGCTGGAACCGGTCCCCTCCAACTGTTCCGGGTGGCCGGGGTGCGGGTAGGCCTCGCCATCTGCGAAGACCTGTGGGTGCCCGGTGGGCCGGTCGAGCGACTGGTAGCAGGTGGAGCCGAGATGGTGGCCACCATCAACGGGTCGCCCTACCACCGGGGTAAGCAAGCGGCCCGGGAGTCGGTGGTGACGGCTACCGCGACCTGGTCGGGACGGCCGGTGGCCTACGTGAACCTGGTGGGGGGCCAGGACCAACTGGTGTTCGACGGCGGGTCGATGGTGGCCGACCCGACGGGTCAGATCATCGGGCGCGCCCCCCGGTTCGAAGAAGCAGTCGTCTGCCTCGACGTCGACGTCGACGAGGTGTCCGCTCCGTCCGATGTCCTTCCGGTGATCGACGTGTCGGATCCAGTCAACCGATCTGACCACCTGGTGGTCCCCCCGTTGGCCCCCCTTGACGAGGTCGGCGAGCTCTACGGAGCCCTGGTGCTGGCTACCCGCGACTACGTTCGCAAGAGCGGCTTCACCGACGTCTGCCTCGGTTTGTCCGGCGGGGTGGACTCGGCCCTTGTGGCCACTGTTGCCGCCGACGCCCTGGGTCCGGACCGGGTGCATGCCGTGCTGATGCCGTCCCGTCACTCCAGCGAGCACTCGGTGTCTGATGCCGAGGACCTGGTGTCTCGCCAGGGGCTTGACGACCTCACGTTGCCCATTGAGGAGGTCCACCAGGCGGTTGGCGGGGTGCTGGCTACCACACCGGAGGGTGAGCCGGTTGGTTTGACCGACGAAAACCTGCAGTCTCGGATCCGAGGCGTGCTGTTGATGGCCCGGGCCAACGCCAATGGTTGGCTGGTCCTGTCCACCGGCAACAAGAGCGAGTCGGCCGTCGGCTACACCACCCTGTACGGCGACACGGCGGGAGCTTTCGCGGTGATTAAGGACGTCACCAAGACCCGCGTCTACGAGCTCTGCCGGTGGCGCAATGCCCAGTCCCCAGGGGCTGATGGCCGGGCTGTGGTTCCAGAGGCCATTCTTAACAAGCCACCTTCGGCCGAACTGCGGCCCGACCAACGCGACGACCAGAGCCTGCCCCCCTACGACGTGCTGGATCCCGTTCTGGAGGCCTATATCGAGGGGAACCGGACCCGGTCCGAGTTGGTGGCCGACGGTCACGCCCCTGACCTCGTCGATCGGATCGTCGCACTGGTCGACGCCGCCGAGTACAAGCGCCGACAGACCCCGCTGGGTCCGAAGGTCACCGTGAAGGGCTTCGGGAGGGACCGCCGAATGCCCATCGTCAACCACTACCGGGGCTGAGGGTCCGGTGTGGATGAGGAACGACTGACAGGAATAGGTGACAGCCACGGGATGTTTCGCCATGATTCGTGACAATGGTCACGTTTTCACGTTGTGGTCTGGAGGGCCGTAGATAGGGTGGCCGACGATCGGGGGAGCGGGCCGATACGACCGGGTGGGTCCGGTCCGGCCGGTGGCTGATCGGACAGGGCGAAGGACTCGGAGGGCACCGCCGGTGGTGGTGCTTCCCCGGCTGGAGGAGGTTCGAGGGTGGCCAAGGAGCGGATCGAACGGGACGAGGAAGACCTTGTCCGCCTGTACCTCACCGACATCGGCCAGTATCCGCTGCTGACTAAAGAGGGTGAGGTCCGCCTCGCCCAGCAGATTGAGGCCGGGGTCGAGGCTCGGGCCGGGTTGGCCGACGGGGGAGACGATCTTGCACCGGCCCGCCGCCGTGAGCTCAAGCGCAACCTGAAGCGTGGCGAGGACGCCGAGCGCACCTTCGTCCAGTCGAACCTGCGGCTGGTCGTCTCTATCGCCAAGAAGTATCAAGCCTCCGGGCTGCCGCTGCTGGATCTCATCCAGGAGGGCAACCTGGGCCTGATGCACGCCGTCGAGAAGTTCGACTGGCGAAAGGGCTTTAAGTTCTCCACGTATGCCACCTGGTGGATCCGTCAGGCCATCACCCGAGGCATCGCCAACACCGGTCGGACAATCCGCCTGCCCGTGCATGCCGGTGACACCCTGGCCCGCCTCCAGAAGGCCCGGTCGCGGCTAGAGCTCAAGTTGGGCCGCCAGGCCACGTTGGCCGAACTGGCCCTCGAGGTGGAGATGCCCGAGGACAAGGTGACCGAGGCGCTGCGCTTCGCCGCAGAACCCCTGTCGCTCAGCGAGCCGCTCCGTGAGGACGGCGACGCCGAGTTGGGCGACGTGGTCGAGGACCGGGCGGCCGAGTCGCCGTTTGAGGTGGCGGCCACATCCCTGCTTCCCGAGGAGATCAGCCGCCTGCTGGCTCCACTGGACTCTCGGGAACGCGAGATCTTGAAGCTGCGCTTCGGCTTGGACCGCGGCGAGCCCCGGACCCTCGAAGAGGTCGGGGAGCATTTCAACTTGACCCGTGAGCGAATTCGCCAGATCGAGGCCCGGGCCATGTCCAAGTTGCGGCACCCAAGCAGCGACACGGGCGCCCGCGACCTGTTGGCTGTCTGATCCGCCGGTTGGGTTCCGGGCGCCCCGCCGGCGACCGGTCCGGATGATGAGACTGGCGGAGGTGGACGGGAATCGAACCCGCCGGACGGGGATCGCCCGTCCCACCCGCTTTGAAGGCGGGGGAGCCCACCAGGTACTCAGACACCTCCACCGGTGACGGTACGGGGCATCGGCCCCGATCGCCACGTGGGGACGACCAGCCGTGCGATCGCGAGCCGGGTCGTCGTAGCATGCGGGGTATGAAGAAGTTTCTGATGCTGGGGGCCCTGGTCGCCCTGGTGGCTGCGGCCGTACGGAAGGTCCGCTCGATCTAGTCTCGGCCGTTCGGTGCCGTCGGTTGGGTCCGACGGGATGGCCGCCGGAGCCTTCGGACACCGGCTATTGCGCCCAGCAGCACTACCGCGGTGAGAGCGCTGGCCGCGATCCAGTTTCGGTCAATCGGGACCCGGTCGCCCAGCGGTACCGGGTTCTCAAACTCGCGGATCGGCCAGCCCCGCTTCTCGGCTTCTCGGCGAAGTTCCCGATCGGGGTTGACGACCACCGGGTGCCCGACCGCCTCGAGCATCGGGAGGTCGGTGGCCGAGTCCGAGTAGGCCCACGAATCCACCAGGTCGATCTCTCGGTCATGGGCCAGGCGTCGCATGGCGTCGGCCTTTCCCGGACCCTGGGCGTAGAACTCAACCTCCCCTGTGTAGCGGCCTTCGGCGTCGACCATGGGGGTGGTGGCTACGAACTCGTCCACCCCGAGGTGGTCGGCCAGCGGGGCCACGATCTCAATGGGTGAGGCTGACACCAGGACCAGCAGCCGTCCTTCGGCCCGGTGGTGGGCGAACAGGTCGAGGGCCTCGTCGTAGACGATGGGCTCGATCACCTGGGCCAGGTGGTCATGGGCCAGGCGCCTGAGCCCCTCCTGCTCCCAGCCGGCAGCCAGTCGCAGGGCGGTCCTGCGGGCCCGGTCCATAGCCGACTCGTCGGCTCCGAAGAACCGGAAGAGGAGCTGGCCCCAGGCCGCTCGGAGGGCCATCGGAGCGCTCAGATAGCCCGCCCGGTGTAGCGCGGGGCCGTAGGCGGCCATGGAGGCCCGTGCGATGACCGTCTTGTCGAGGTCGAAGAAGGCCGCCTCCACGCCCTCGATCCTAGGTCGGCTTGGCGACAGGGCGGTGTGGTGCAGCCGCTTGTGGCGATTCTCTCCGACATGATTCTGACGGCCACGGCGATCATGCGCCCCTTGGACTGCTGCCGGGCCGGACAACGACGGCTCGACGGACTGGGTGTCGTCTAGCGTTGAGTACGTTCGGCGGTCGAAGAGGGGTACGGGAGACCAATGCGGCTCGACGTCCATCGTTCCCCTCGCGACGACTGCGTCGTACTCGTTCTGGTCGGCGAGTTGGACCTGGCCGGGGCGCCCCGGCTCCGCCAGGCCGTGGTCGCCGAGGCGGCCGCCGGGGAGCGCCACGTGGTGTTGGACCTGACGGCGGTCGACTTTATTGACTCCACAGGGTTGGGGGTTGTGGTGGGGGCCCTGCGGAGGCTCCGGACCCACGACGGTGAGCTATCGGTGGTCTGCCCGGAGCCGCGTCTCCGGCGGGTCTTCGAGATGTGCGACCTGGACCGGGTGTTTACCCTCTACGGGTCGGTGGACGACGTGGCCCCCGAACGGGAGACGGCGTGACGCTCCGTCGGGCCCGTGGGGGTGCTGTGGAGTTGGTGGTGCCCGCCCGGGCCGAGTACCTGCAGCTGGTACGGGCCATCGTTGGGGCCACGGCGGGGCTCGAGTCGTCCATGGACCCGGGCCGGGTGGCAGACCTACGGCTCGTCGTGTCCGAGGCGGTGTCCAACGCCATCAAGGCCCAGGCGTCGGTCGGAGTCGTCGATCCAATCCTCGTCCGGTGCGAGCCGTCAGGGGACCGGATCGTGGTGGAGGTAGCCGACCACGGGCCCGGCTTTGACGCCGGGTCTGTTCCGGATCTGCCACCTGTGGAGACGGCGGAGCGGTTGGATCACGAGTCGGGGCTAGGTGTTTCGCTCATGCGGCGTCTGGCCGACGAGGCGGTCGTGGAGAGCGGGCCGAACGGCACCGTGGTGCGCCTCACCCTCGGATCGCGGGGCCGCTGAGCCGGATTCCGGCTCAGCGCGGCGGACGTTGTCGTAACCGTGTCCGGTGGGATGCCCGGGGGCGACCACTACGGTGCCTCCGGTCGCGAACCCACCGGATAGGACCCATGGCAGGCAATCGACCCGTACCGAACCTCACGTGGTTGGGGGGCAAACGCCCCTGGCACGCGCCGTGGAACGCCCGATGATGCCATTCTCGGGGATCGATTTAGCCAGCTGGATCCTCCCGATTGTTGCCGCAGTGGTAGGGGTCTCGGTGCTGTCCGGCACCCGGCCTGTTGGTGGAGGGTGCTTGACAACGCACCGCTCCCGCGGCCAACAGTGGATGGCGTGAGCACTTCCCTCGTCATCGTTGAGTCACCGGCGAAGGCCAAGACGATCGCTGGTTATCTGGGCGATGGCTTTGTCGTGGAGTCCTCGATCGGCCACGTGCGTGATCTGCCGCAACGGGCCTCCGACGTGCCGGACGCCTACAAGGGTGAGTCGTGGGCCAAGACAGGCGTCGACATCCACAACGATTTCAAGCCCCTGTACGTCGTAAACGCCGACAAGAAGCAGCAGATGGCACACCTCAAGCGCCTGCTGAAGGACGCTGACCATCTCTACCTCGCTACCGATGAGGACCGTGAGGGCGAAGCCATTGCCTGGCACCTATTGGAGGTTCTGAACCCCAAGGTGCCGGTCCACCGGATGGTGTTCCACGAGATCACCAAGGGGGCCATCGCCGAGGCGTTGGCGAACACCCGTGAACTAGACCGCCGCCTCGTTGATGCCCAGGAGACTCGGCGAATCCTGGACCGCCTCTACGGGTACGAACTCTCGCCGGTGCTGTGGCGGATGATCGGCGCTGGGTTGTCGGCCGGCCGGGTGCAGAGCGTGGCCACACGGATGGTGGTCGAACGCGAACGCGAGCGGATGGCTTTCTTGGCGGCTGGGTACTGGGACCTGACGGCCACCGTGGCCACCACCGATGGTCAGGTCTTCACTACCCGCCTGGTTGAGGTCAGCGGCCGCCGGGTGGCGTCCGGGCGCGACTTCGGCGACGATGGCTGTCCCGACCGGGACGACGTGTTAGTCCTGGACCAGGCCTCGGCAGACGCCCTGACCGTCGGCCTGCAGGGGCGGACGGCGACCGTGGACTCGGTGGAGGCCAAGCCGTACCGGCGGCGTCCCGCCGCGCCGTTCACCACGTCGACCTTCCAGCAGGAGGCAGGTCGACGGCTACGGCTCTCCTCTTCACTGGCCATGCACGCCGCTCAGGGGCTATACCAGAAGGGCTACATCACGTACATGCGTACCGATAGCACCACGTTGTCGGACACCGCAGTGCGGGCCGCCCGGGCCGAGGTTCGAGAGCGGTTCGGCGCCGACCACCTGCCCGATGCTCCCCGGACCTACGCCAACAAAGTCCGCAACGCCCAGGAGGCCCATGAGGCAATCCGTCCGGCCGGGGACCGATTCCGTCATCCGGACGAGGTGGCCGGAGAAGTCCCGTCGTCAGAGGCCCGGGTCTACGAGATGATCTGGCGTCGAACCGTGGCATCCCAGATGACCGACGCGGTAGGCGAGACGGTCACGGTCCGAGCCATCGCCGAGGTGGGGCCCGAGGGGTCCGAAGTGGGCCGGGAGGCAACCCTGGCAGCCAGCGGAACAGTGATCTCCCACCAGGGCTTCCGTCGGGCGTACGAGGTGGAGTCCGACGACGCCGATGGCGAGGAGGCCGAACGGGTCCTCCCGGCGGTGGCCGTCGGCGCGACGGTGAACGTGAACGAGGTGGTTCCCGAGGGGCACACCACCCAGCCGCCAGCCCGCTACACCGAGGCCTCGCTAGTCAAGGGGATGGAGGAGTTCGGGGTGGGTCGCCCCTCGACCTATGCCTCAATCATGGAGACCATCCAGCGCAACTACGTGTGGAAGAAGGGCTCGGCCCTGGTGCCCACGCTGAGCGCTTTCGCAGTCACCACCCTCCTGGAGCGGCACTTCCCCCGGCTAGTCGACTACGACTTCACGGCCGCCATGGAGGAGGACCTGGACCAGATCGCCAACGGAGAGGCCGAGCGGGTGCCGTGGCTGCAGTCCTTCTACTTCGGCTCGGACGACGACATTGGCCTGCACGCCAAGGTGACGGCCCGCCTAGGGGAGATCGACCCCCGGGGCGTCTCGACTGTGCCGCTGGGCGCCACGGATGACGGCGAGCCGGTGGTGGCTCGGTACGGAAAGTTCGGCCCTTACGTGCAGGTAGGCGAGGAGACGGCATCCATCCCTGACGACGTGCCGCTCGACGAGTTGACCGTGGACCGGGCGCTGGAGTACCTGAACACCCCCGGCGACCGGGACCTAGGGACCGACCCGGAGACCGGCCTTCCCGTGGTAGCCCGCTCCGGCCGGTTTGGCCCCTACGTATCGCTGGGGCGCCTCCCCGAGCGGCCGAGCCCTGGATCTCCGGAAGCTCGGCTGATGGCGTTGCCCACAAGCCGCCGGGAGGTGAAGGTGGCGATGGCCTACCTCCGCCTGGCCGCCGGTCGCCTCACCGGGGCGGCAACCCGCCTTGTGCTTACCGTCCCCAAGCGGGGGGTCGGCAAGAAGGCGCTAGACCGCCTGGAGGCCGATGTGAGGTCCGGGTCGACGCCGACAGAGGCTCTTGCTCGGTCGGCCGAACTCGGGATCACTGGCCGACCGTTGGCTGGCATCGGTGACGTCCTCGGGCTGGTCGATGGCCTCGACCCCGACCAGCCACCAGACGTGGTGCTTCAGGACATCCTGGAGGCCTCCGGGTACCTGGACGAGGTCCGGACCGACGACAAGGCGGAGTCCCGCCTAGCCAACCTGGACGCCGTGGCTGAGGTGGCCGCCGACTTCCCCGACATCACCGCCCTAATCGATGAAGTGGACCGCCAGGCCGAGGTCGACGACCAGCCCCGACCCCGGACGGCGTCGCTGTTCCAAACCATGACCCTGGAGAGGATCACCTTCGAGGACGCCATGCAGTTGCTGAGCCTGCCCCGGATGGTCGGCACGGACCCCGCCGACGGTGTGGAGATCACCGTGCAGAACGGGCGCTTCGGCCCCTACCTCAAGAAGGGAGCGGACAGCCGCAGCCTCGACAAGGAGGAGCAGCTCCTGACCATCACCCTGGAAGAGTGCCTGGAGGTGCTGGCCCAGCCGAAGCGCCGGGGCCGGACGGTGGCCCGACCACCCCTGCGGGAGTTAGGCGTCGACGCGGCGTCCGGCAAGACGATGGTCCTGAAGGACGGTAACTGGGGCCCCTACGTCACCGACGGCGAGTACAACGCCTCGCTTAAGCGAGGTGACGCCGTCGAGGAGCTCACTGACGAGCGGGCTTCCGAGCTTTTGGCCGAGCGACGGATGAAGGGCCCAGCTAAGAAGAAGCGCTGACCGGACTCCAGCAAACGTCCACCGTCCCGGTTCCCCACCCGGCACGCCTCCGGGGACCGGCCGCCCCTCTTCTAAAGTGGAGGGGTGAGCGGATCGACCGGACGGGATGCGGCCAACCGCCGGGACGATCCGGCGTCTGGCGACGACCTGGCACCGTTCCTGCCCGTCGGGGGCCGTCGGGCGCTGCGGGCCCGCCTGTTTGGAACACCGGCCTTCTTCCGGTTGTGGCTCGCCCAGGTGGTGTCGGCCACGGGCGACTGGTTGGGCTTGCTGGCCATCGCCATCCTGGCCATCCGGTTGGGTTCCGGGAACGAAGGCGCCGCGCTGAGCCTGGTGCTGGCCGCCCGGATCGTTCCCGGGTTCTTCTTCGGACCGGTCGCCGGGGTGCTGGTCGACCGGTGGGACCGCAAGCGGACCATGGTGACGTGCGACGTGGGTCGGGCCCTCGTCATGGTTTCCCTACCGTTCGTGGACACCCTGATCGGCCTGTTCCTGGCCTCGTTGCTCCTAGAGGCCTTCACCATGCTGTGGGGGCCAGCCAAAGAGGCCTCGGTCCCCCATGTGGTACCCGAAGACTCACTGGCTACCGCCAACTCGCTCTCGCTGGTCGCCGCCTACGGCACCTTTCCTCTGGGCGCCGGCCTGATGGCCTTGTTCGGTCGCCTCTCCACGGCACTGTTCGACTCGGCGTGGGCTGAAAACGTGCGCCTTGACGACATGGGCCTGGCCTTCTATGCCAATGCCCTGTCGTTCCTGGTGACCGCCTACCTGATCTTCACCCTGGACCTACCAACCCGGTCACGGGCCGAACGCCGCTCAACCGGTGGGCGTCGGACCGCCCTAGCCCACCCAGTGGCCGAGTTACGGGAGGGATGGCGGTTCGCCTTCGTGAACCCGGTAGTCCGCACGGTGATCATGGGCCTAGCCACCGGGCTGATCGGCGGGGGGATGTTGGTGCCCCTTGGAGCCATCTACGCCGACGAGGTACTGGGGGCCGGGAAGTCGGGCCTCGGCGTACTGATCACCGCCCTGGGCCTGGGCGTGGCCGCCGGGGTAGCTGTGGTGTCGGCCCTACAACGTCGGCTCGACAAGGCCCGGACCTTCACCCTGTCGCTGGTCGGCGCCGGGACCTTCCTGGCCCTAGCAGCGTCGATCGGCCAAGTCCACGTCTCGACGGCCATGGTGGGTTGCATCGGCGTGTGTGCCGGGTCGGTCTACGTACTCGGCTTCACCCTGCTCCACGAGAACGTCGAGGACCAGCTAAGAGGACGGATCTTCGCCACCTTCTACCTGCTGGTCCGAGCCTGCGTGCTCCTGGCCCTGGTGGTCGGGCCCCTTATGGAGGACCTACTGGACCGGTTGTCCAGCGTGCTGTGGGACCGCCACGTGGAGGTCCTGGGCATTGGGGTGGACGTGCCCGGGGTGCGCCTCACCCTGTGGTTGGCCGCCCTGATCATCCTGGCCTCCGGAGCGGTGGCCGTCGCCTCGCTGCGGGCCGGCCAACTGGGCCGTCGATCCTCGGACGACGGGGACGGCCCGGCATGACGGGGCGGTTCATCGTCGTGGAGGGGGCCGACGGCACCGGTAAGAGCACCCAAGCCCGCCTGCTCGCTGAGCGCCTGGGTGCGGTGTTCACCCGGGAGCCCGGCGGTACCCCACTCGGCGAACGGATCCGCGACCTAGTCCTGGACCCGGAGGGCGACGCCCCGGTGGACCGGGCCGAGGCCCTCCTGATGGCCGCCGCCCGGGCCCAGCACGTGGCCCAGGTGGTAGCCCCGGCCCTGGCTGCTGGACAGGACGTGGTTTCGGACCGCTACGTGGCTTCGTCGGTGGCTTACCAGGGTCACGGCCGGGGTCTGGGAGCTGAAGCGGTGGCGGAGGTCAACCGCTTCGCCACCCGGGACCTGGCACCCGACCTGGTGGTACTCATTGAGGTCGACACCCCGCTGGCCGGCGACCGTCTGGGCGGCGACCTAGACCGGATCGAACAGGCCGGAAACGACCTCCAGGCCGCCGTGGTGGCTGCCTACCGGCAGATGGCCACCGCCGACCCGGACCGGTGGGTGGTGGTGGACGGCACCGGGCCCATCGAAGAGGTGGCCGACCGGGTAGCCACCGCCGTCGACCAGCGGTTGTCGTGACCTCCGGAGCGTCAGCCGACGGCCTGGCGCCCTTGGACGAGGACGCGCTATGGGACACCGTGGTGGGCCAGGAGGCTGCCGTGGCCCTCCTTCGGACGGCGGCCTGGTCCCCGGTCCACGCCTATCTGCTGGTCGGGCCACCCGGTGCGGGGCGAGGCGAAGCTGCCCGGGCCTTCGCTGGGTCCCTGTTCGCCTCCGGTGCGCCGGACGGGCCAGATTCGCCGTCGGCCTCCCGCCACCGGCGTCTGTCCGCCGTCGGACACCATCCGGACCTCCTCGAGGTGGAGCCCGAGGGCCGGTCTCTGCTGGTGGCTGACGCCAGGGAGATCACCGTGGAGGGTTGGAGGTCGCCGGTCGAAGCAACTCACAAGGTGGTGGTGGTTGACCGGTTCGACACCGCCGAACCGGAGGCGGTGGCCAGCCTGCTCAAGACCATTGAGGAGCCGCCGGCCACGACCGTGTTCGTGCTGCTGTCCGAGGAGGTCCCTGACTCCCACGTCACCGTCGCCTCTCGTTGCGTACGAGTCGACCTCCCTCCGCTGACCGACGAAGTGGTGTCCGACGTGTTGAAAGCCGACGGGGTGCCCTCCGACCGGGCCACCGAGTTGGCCGAGGCGGCCGCCGGGAGTCTCTCCCGGGCCCGGCTGCTGGCCCAGGACCCGGCGTTCCACGGGCGGCGAAACGCCTGGCACGCCGTTCCGTCCCGCCTGGACGGAACCGGGGCGGCGGTCGCCGTGGTGGTCGAGGAGATGCGGGCCTTGATAGACGAGGCTCAGGCGCCGCTAGTGACCCGCCACGCCGTGGAGCTGGAAGAGTTGACTGAACGCGAAGAAGCCTTCGGGACCCGCGGGTCAGGTCGCAGGACGCTGGTCGAACGCCAACGGCGAGAGGTGCGTCGACTCCGGGACGACGAGCTGCGGTTCGGGCTGGCCACGATTAGCCGGTCCTACCGGGACCGGGCCGCCGGATCGGGCGGTGAGGCCGACATGGACGCGACGGCCCGGATTACCGAGGCCACCGGCGAACTGATCCGCAACCCCAACGAGACGCTGCTGCTCCAGGCCCTCTTCTTGGACCTCCCGGTTGGGGGGCGAAACGGGGTCTGATCGGCTGCCCGCCGGTCGGTTATTCGGGGGTGACGTAGGCGGCGGTTAGGCCGCCGTCCACAGAAAAGTCGGTGCCCGTGACGTACGAGGACTCGTCAGAGGCCAGCCACAGGGCGGCCTCAGCGATCTCTGATGCCTCGCCGAATCGTCCCATCGGAACGTGGACCAGCCGACGCTGCCGTTTCTCCTCGGTGTCCAGGAACGACATCAGCAACTCGGTGCGCAGCGGGCCGGGGCACAGGGCGTTGACCCGGATGTTCTCGCGGGCATGGATGACCGACAGCTCGCGGGTCATGGCCAGTACTGCGCCCTTGGAGGCCGTGTAGGCCAACTGTGGGGTGGCTGCCCCCACAAGGGCCACGAAGCTGGCTGT
Organism: Acidimicrobiales bacterium; assembly: GCA_022452035.1. NCBI lineage: Bacteria > Bacillati > Actinomycetota > Acidimicrobiia > Acidimicrobiales > Acidimicrobiales bacterium. The sequence goes on from JAKURV010000002.1 coordinate 12,947, forward strand.
GTTGATGATGGAGCCGCCACCCGACCGGCGTAATGCCGGGATCCCGTGCCGGCAGCCGAACCAGACGCCCTTCAGGTTGATGTCCATGGTCAGGTCCCAGACCGTCTCCTCGGTGGCCTCGGCGTCTCCGTCATCTCCGTGCATGATCCCGGCGTTGTTGAACACCACGTCCAGGCGACCGAAGGCCTCCTCGGCGTCGGCGACAGCCGCCGCCACTTCGTCCTCTGAGGAGACGTCAGCCCTCAGGGCTATGGCCTTTCCACCAGCCTCGACCACCTCGTTGGCCACGGTAGATGCCCCGCCGGCGTCCACGTCCACCACGGCGACCAGCGCCCCCTCGGCGGCGAACCGCAAGGCGCTCTGCCGACCGATTCCGGACGCCGCTCCGGTGATGAAGGCAGCCTTGCCCTCCAGCCGTTTTCCCATTCCGGTCATGGGGCGAGCATCGCACACGCGGGGGCCGGTCTGGCAGGCTTGCCCGGTGACCACTGGAAAGACGGTGAAGGGCACCTACCACCACGACTGTCCGGATACTTGTGCCTGGGAGGTGACGGTCCGGGACGGTCGGGGGGCCAACACCCTGACCAACCTGGGTCTGGGGCGTCGGCTGGGCTCGGCTGCCTTCCACGACACACTGGTAGAGGTGGAACGCCTGGTTGTCCGGGAGGGGGAGTGACCACCACCGTTATCGTCACCGGCACCGGGACGCCGATCGCCACCGCCGACCGGGCGGGTCCCGGGGTGCTGGTCGTCTACGAGGGGTCTGGGGGCACGGTGCGGCTCCAGTTCGACGTCGGCCGGTCCACCGTCATGCGGCTGCTGGGGGCCGGTACGTCTCCCGGCGGACTAGACGCTGTGTTCCTCACCCACCATCACTCCGACCACCTGGTGGGCCTGGACGACCTACTCCTCACCCGGTGGGTGCTGGACCGGCAGAGGGACCTGCCGCCCATCCCAGTGGTGGCGCCCGCTGGCCCCTGTATCCGGTTCGTGGACGGCCTGGCCGACCGGTGGGCCGAGGACCTGGCAGTGCGGGCGGCCCACGCCGGCCGGGACCGGGGTCCCGAGGTGGATGTAAGGCCTTTCGGGTTACCGGCCGCACCGACGGAGGTCTGGCGGGCCGCCGATGTCCGGGTGCTGGCCGGCCGGGTCCGCCATGAGCCGGTGCGTCCGGCGGTCGGCTACCGGGTCGAGACTCCGGATGGCGTGGTAGTGGTTTCCGGCGACACGGTGGTGTGTGACGAGGTGGCCGACTTGGCAGCAGGGACTGACGTGCTGGTCTACGAGGCCATGCGGTTCTCCGAGGTCCGGGCCCTGTCCGAGCAGCGGAGGTTCATCCTTGACTACCACGCAGACACGGTCGCTATTGGTCGTCAGGCTGAGGATCTGGGCGTTTCCCGGCTGGTGCTCACCCACCTCATCCCGCCTCCAGGGTCGGAGGCCGACGAGCAGGCCTTTGAGGACGACGTCCGGTCCGGTGGTTACACGGGTGACGTGGTCGTGGCCCGGGACCTCACCACGCTCACCCTGCCCTGAGTGGCCTCCTGCCGCCCGGTCAGCGGTGAGGCCAACGGTTAGGAGTCGTGCAGGACGAAGCGGATCCGCTTGAATCCTTTTCCCTTGGATTCCGTCTTTACGACCTCTAGACGCCCGACCTGGCCGGTGGACGATACGTGGGTCCCACCGTCGGCCTGCTTGTCGAGGCCGACGATGTCCACCACCCGGATCTCGTCCACTGACTCAGGCACCAGATTGACCTTGGTGCGGATGAGCTCCCGGTCCAGTACCGCCTCTCCACGGGGGAGGAACGAGACCTCGATGGGGCGGTCGGCGGCGATCTCGGTGTTGCAGAGAGCTTCCACCTCGGCTCCGAAGCCGTCGGGTAACTGGTCAACCTCGAAGTCCATGCGCCCTGAGAGGGCGTCCATGTTCCCGCCAGTCACCACCCGCTTCCAGTGCTTCCACATCACGCCGCACAGCACGTGCATGGCGGTGTGGGTGCGCATCATGTGGCGCCGTCGCTCGTTGTCAACCTCACCGGTGACCGTGGTACCGACTTCGGGGACCGGTCCGGACAGCGTGTGGAGGACCCTCTCGTCAACGGTCCGGACGTCCAGGACGGCGGTGGCTCCAGTCGTCCACACCAGGTGGCCCGTGTCATGGGGTTGACCCCCGCTGGTGGCGTAGAAGGCCGTGCGGTCCAGTTCCACCCGGTCGCCGTCGACGGCGACCACGGTGGCCTCGAACGACCGTAGGTCGGCGTCCCGCAGATACAAGCGGTCGGTCACCCGTCGCTCCCGTCCGTCGCCCAGTCGTCGGGGCGTTTGCCACCGACCGCCACCCTCAGCTCACCGTCCACTACCTGCCAGGCCAAGGCCCCGAGGCCCCGTCCGTCGGCAGGCCAGGTCGACAACGGGTCGCACGAGTCCACGAAGGTCGAGGTTCCGGCGTCCCACTGCACCAGACAGTGGTTGGCTCCGCCGGGGGTCCGGGCCGAGAAGGCAGACCATCCGGTGGCCGGGTCGGACCCGGTGTGGGTGATCCAGAGGGGAAGATCCCGGCCGACCAGGTCAGGGAAGGGCACCGGACCGTTCTCGGCAATCTCCTTGGCCAGGTCAGCGGCATTTATCCCCCGGAAGTCGGGGTCGCCCAACTGAACCTCGAAGGCGTTAGTGGACCCGGCTAGCCAGAGGACCGCCACCAGCGCCCCGACGGCCCCAGCCAGCGCCACGGCGGTGACGGCCAGGGCTCGGCGCACGTCGAACCGGATTCCGTGGGCCACGGTCATGGGTGTGACGCCTTTCTCTCCGAATTCGCCGTCCGGACACCGATCCGTTGGGGACCGCCGACCCGGTGCTGCCTAGTATCGCCCCGGTTCGGGCGCCGGTGGATGTCGGCGCCCGGGGTGGCGGAACTGATCTAGGGGCCTATGGGAGGAAGCCGGAGTGGACCTGTTCGAGTATCAGGGCAAGCGGTTCTTTGCCCAGTACGGCATGCCGGTGTCGGCCGGCGAAGTGGCGCTGACCGTCGACGAGGCGGTGGACGCCGCCGAACGCCTGGGCACCCCGGTGATGGTCAAGGCCCAGGTCCACACGGGCGGCAGGGGCAAGGCGGGGGGCATCAAGTTCGCCGCCACACTCGACGACGTCCGGACCCACGCCAACGACATCCTCGGGCTGGACATCCGGGGCCACGTGGTGGGCCGGGTGTGGATCGAGAAGGCCTCCGACATCGCCGACGAGTACTACGCCTCGTTCACCCTGGACCGCTCGGCCAAGAAGCACCTGGGCATGCTGTCAGCCGAGGGGGGCGTCGAAATCGAGACGGTGGCGGTCGAGAACCCTGACGCCATCGCCAAAGTCTGGGTTGACCCGGTCGACGGGTTGGACGAGGCCACGGCCCGTGACTGGGTCGAAGCGGCCAACCTGCCGGAGGCGGCCGTGGAAGGCACCGTGGACGTCCTGCTAAAGCTCTACGCGGCATACGTAGACGGTGACGCCGACCTGGTGGAGATCAACCCGCTGATCCTCACACCGGAGGGTCGGATCCACGTTCTGGACGCCAAGGTCACGCTGGACGCCAATTCGGTGTTTCGCCACGAGGACTACGCGGCGTACGACGAGACCCAGACCCGGGACGAACGGGAGACAGCGGCCCACGCCCGGGGCCTCCAGTACGTGGGGTTGGACGGCTCGGTGGGAGTGATTGCCAACGGCGCTGGCCTGGCCATGTCTACGGTCGATGTGGTCAACCAGGTCGGAGGCAGCCCGGCCAACTTTCTAGACATCGGAGGCGGGGCCAACGCCGAGGTGATGGCCGGGGCGTTGGAGGTCATCAACAACGATCCGGCCGTACGGTCCATCTTCATCAACATCTTCGGAGGGATCACCCGGGGCGAGGAGGTGGCCAACGGCATCGTCGAGGCGCTGGAGCGGGTCGCCATCGACTCCCCGATCGTGATCCGCCTGGACGGCACCAACGCCGACGAGGGCCGGACCATCCTCGAACCGCACCTGTCCGACGTCCTCCAGATGGCACCCACCATGCTGGACGCCGCCCGTCGGGCCGTGGAGCTGGCCGAGGGTCGGGAGGTCTGAGCGATGAGCATCTTCGTCGACGCCGAAACCCGGGTTGTCTACCAGGGGTTGACCGGCAGCCAGGGTCGCTACTACGGCCTCCTGAACCGGGACTACGGAACCCGGGTGGTGGCCGGGACCAACCCGAGGAAGGCCGGTACCGACGTCGACGGTATTCCCGTCTTTGCCACGGTGGCTGAGGCGGTGGCCGAGACGGGCGCCACCGCGTCGTGCGTCTTCATCCCGGCCGCCGGGGTCCATGGGGCCGTGATCGAGGCAGCCGAGGGGGGCGTCGAGTTCATCGTGGCCATCACCGAGGGCGTTCCCGCCCACGACGAGGCCGACTTCTACAACCGACTTCGCCGTGACCATCCCCAGGTCCGCCTACTAGGCCCCAATTGTCCGGGGATCATCTCGCCGGGCCAATGCAACATCGGCATCACGGCCGGGCATATCGCCCTGCCGGGCGGCCCGGTGGGCATCGTGAGCCGCTCCGGCACCCTGACCTACCAGGCGCTGTACGAGCTCAGGGAGAAGGGCATCGGGTGTACGACGTGCGTTGGTATCGGGGGGGATCCCGTGCCCGGCACGTCGTTCATCGACTGCCTGGCGGCCTTCGAGGACGATCCCGACACAAAGGCTGTGATGATGATCGGCGAGATCGGAGGCTCGGCCGAGGAAGAGGCCGCCGAGTTCATCGCCACCCGGATGACCAAGCCCATCTCGGCCTATGTGGCCGGCGTGACGGCCCCACCCGGCAAGAAGATGGGACACGCCGGAGCCATCGTCTCGGGCGGCAAGGGCACGGCGGCGGCCAAGATGGACGCCCTCCGCGAGGCAGGGGTCCGGGTGGGCTTGAACCCCACCGAGGCCGGGGAACTGATGGCCGGCATCGTTGCCGAGCTCTAGGAGCCAACCGGCTACGCATCAGGTTGGCTCGGGGCCTGTCGGCTACGCGTCTGGCTGACCTGGCCACCTCCGGACCGGCGAACCCACGGTCGGGCCACACTGGCCCGCTGGTACGGTCGCCGGCATGTCGTTGGCGGTGCTGGTATCAGGGACCGGGTCCATCCTGGACGCCATGGTTGAGGCTGGCCTGCCGATCACCCTGGTCGTCTCAGACCGTCCCTGCCCTGCCATGGAGAAGGCGGCCGGACACGATGTGGAGGCCGTGGTGGTCTGCCGGGACAGCTTCGACGACGACTTCGACCGCGACGGCTACACGTTGCGCCTGACCGACCTCTTGGAGGAGCGAGGCGTCACCCTGGTGGCGATGGCTGGATTTGGGACCGTCTTGGGCCAACCCGTGTACGACCGGTACGCAGGTCGCATCCTGAACACCCACCCAGCGCTGCTCCCCGCCTACCCGGGCTGGCATGCCGTGGCCGACACGCTGGCCGACGGTGCCACGGTGAGCGGCTGCACGGTGCACCGGGCCACCCTGGAGGTGGACAGCGGGCCGATCCTGGCCCACGAGACCGTGCCCGTGCTGCCCGACGACGACGAGGCCTCCCTCCACGAGCGGATCAAGGTGGTGGAGCGACGCCTCTACGTCGACACCATCCGGTCGATCCTGGCCGGGGAACCGCCCATGGATCCCGTCGCCCCCGAGGGAGCCCCGGCGTGAGCCCCGTCCCGAAGCGGGCCCTGCTATCCGTCCATGACAAGACTGGTATCGCAGACCTTGCACGCGGTCTTGTCGAAGCGGGATGGGAGCTGGTTTCCAGCGGGGGTACGGCCTCGGTTCTGGCCGACGAGGGCGTGCCCGTGGTGGAGGTCGGCGAGGTCACCGGGGCCCCGGAGATTCTTGGGGGCAGGGTTAAGACGCTGCACCCGGCGATTCACGGTGGGATCCTGGCCGACCGATCCGATCCCGGGCATCTGGCCAGCCTGGAAGCCCGGGGCATCGTGCCCATCGACCTGGTGGTTGGGAATCTCTACCCGTTCACGTCGGACCCCGGGATCGAGCTGATTGACATCGGCGGTCCGACCATGGTCCGGGCAGCGGCCAAGAACCACGCTCACGTGGGCGTGGTCGTAGATCCGGCCGACTACCGGACGGTCCTCGACGAGCTCCGGGCCGTCGGTTCCCTGTCCGACGCCACCCGACGGCGGCTGGCCCGATCGGCCTTCGCCCACACAGCGGCCTACGACGCGGCCATCGTGGCCTGGTTCGATGAGGACCCATCGTCGGACCATGCCAACGACCTGCTCAAGCCGTCCCTCCATCTGGCCCTGGACCGGGTCCATGACCTCCGGTACGGCGAGAACCCGCACCAGGCGGGCGCCCGCTACCGGGCAGCCGGCTCCTCCGGATGGTGGGACACCGCCGTGGTGCACGGTGGGAAGGCCATGTCATATCTGAACCTGTTTGACACCGAGGCGGCGTGGCGGCTCGTGCACCGCCTGGGTGACGAACCGTGTGCAGTGGTTGTCAAGCACGCCAACCCGTGCGGTGCGGCGGTCGGCTCCGACATCGCCGATGCCTACCTCTCGGCCCACCGGTGCGATCCGGTGTCGGCCTTCGGTGGGGTGGTGGCCGTGAACCGTCCGGTCACGCTGGCCATGGCCGAGGCCCTGTCCGAGGTATTCACCGAGGTCGTGGTGGCGCCCGCCTACGAGCCAGACGCCCTAGCCCTCCTCGGCGAGCGGAAGAACCTGCGGGTCCTCGAGGCTGGGCCCCCCGGCTGGCCGGAGTTGGACGTCCGAGGCATCGACGGTGGGCTCCTGGTCCAGACGGCCGACGACCTGGTGGCCGAACCGTCCGTCTGGCGGGTGGTGACCGAACGGGAACCCACCGGATCCGAGTGGGCCGACCTGGAGTTCGCCTGGCGGGTAGTCGCACGGGTGAACTCCAACGCCATCGTGCTCGTGAAGAACCGGTGTGCGGTAGGCATCGGGGCCGGCCAGCAGAACCGTCGGGACGCCGGCCGGATCGCCGCCGAGAAGGCGGCCGGTCGGGCAATCGACGGGGCGTGCGCCAGCGACGCCTTCTTCCCGTTCCGGGACGGCCTGGACGCCGTGGCCGACGCCGGGGTTACCGCCGTGGTGCAGCCCGGGGGCTCGTTGCGTGACGGCGAGGTGGTGGCGGCGGCCGACGCCCATGGCATGGCCATGGTCTTCACCGACGAGCGACATTTTCGCCACTGACCAGCCGTCGGGGTCGGGATCGGCGGCGGCTAGCGTCACCAGCCATGAGCGCACAACTCCTCGCAGGTGGACCGGTGGCCGAAGCCGTCCTGGACGACGTCCGGACCCGGGTCGACGCGCTAAGAGCTGCTGGTACCACACCCGGTCTGGGCACCATCCTCGTCGGTGACGACGGGGCCAGTGCCGGCTACGTCCGCAAGAAGCACGAGACATGCGAGTCGGTTGGCATGGTCTCGTATCACATCCAGGTGGAGGCCGATGACCCCGTGGAGGCCCTCGACGAGGCGGTGGCCGCCTTCAACGGGGATCCGGCCATCCACGCCTACATCATCCAGCATCCGGTAGCCGACGGCTTCGACTTCAACTCCGCGCTCTCGGCCATGGATCCAGCCAAGGACGCGGACGGCCTACATCCCACCAACCTCGGCAAGCTGGTCCTCCAGGAGGAAGGCCCTGTGCCGTGCACGCCGGCCGGCATCCAGGCCCTCTTTGTTCACTACGACATCGATGTCAGCGGGAAGCACGTGGTAGTCATCGGACGCGGCCCGACCCTAGGCCGGCCGTTGTCCCTGCTCCTGACGACCAAGGCCCCGGGAGCCAACGCGGCGGTCACCGTGGTGCACTCGGCGGTACCCGACCTAGCCGACCTGACCCGGGAGGCTGACATCGTGGTGGCCGCCCTCGGCGTGCCATCGTTTGTGCAGCCGGACATGGTGAAGCCAGGGGCCGTGGTGGTCAGTGGCGGCATCTCCTGGGAGGGCCGGAAGCTGCTGGCTGACGTGGACGAGTCGGTGGGTGAGGTGGCGTCCTGGATCACTCCCCGGCTGGGTGGGGTGGGGCCCACCACCGTGGCCATGCTGCTGCGCAACACGGTCGAAGCTGCCGAGCGCGCTGACGCCAAAGCGGGCTGATGGTCGGCGGTCCGCCGACCATGTCCAACCCCCGCCGATGCCCACCGGTCAGATCCCCGTCCGTTGGATGCAGCGCGACCCCGAATCGGTAGGGTCGGAGGAATGACAGGAAAGATCACCATGGGTGCCGACGGCGTCCTTGTCGTGCCCACTGATCCGATCATCCCGTTCATCGAAGGAGACGGCACCGGTGTCGACATCTGGCCAGCAGCCCGGCTGGTACTCGACGCAGCGGCAGCCAGGTACGGCCACACCGTCGAGTGGATGGAGGTGCTGGCCGGGGAGAAGGCCTACAACGAGACCGGTGAATGGCTGCCCCGGGAGACCGTCGAGGCGTTCACCGAGTACCTGATCGGCATCAAGGGGCCGCTCACCACCCCGATCGGCGGGGGCTTCCGCAGCCTCAACGTTGCCCTCCGCCAGATCCTGGACCTCTACGTGTGCCTCCGCCCGGTGCGGTGGTTCCAGGGCGTGCCGTCGCCGGTCAAGCACCCCGAGCTAGTCGACATGGTGATCTTCCGGGAGAACACCGAAGACATATACGCCGGCCTCGAGGTCGAGGCCATGACGCCTGAGGCCCTCCGCTTGCGGGAGCTGCTAGAGGACGCCTTCGGCTGGCAGATACGCGAGGACTCCGGAATCGGCATCAAGCCCATCTCCAAAACCGGGTCCCAGCGCCTACAACGAGCGGCCCTGCAATACGCGGTGGACCGAGGCCGCCCCCGGGTCCATTGGGTCCACAAAGGCAACATCATGAAGTTCACCGAGGGCGCCTTCCAGAAGTGGGGCTACGAGCTGGTAAAGGAGGAGTTCTCAGATGTGGCCGTCGGGTGGGACGACTGCGACGGCGATCCCGGCGACCGGATCCTCGTCCAGGACACCATCGCCGACATCGCCCTCCAGCAGGTACTGACCCGCCCATCGGAGTTCGACGTGATCGCCACCATGAACCTCAACGGCGACTACCTGTCCGACGCCCTGGCCGCCCAGGTAGGAGGCATCGGTATCGCCCCGGGCGGGAATGCCAACTACGTCACCGGACACGGCATCTTCGAGGCCACCCACGGCACGGCACCCAAGTACGCCGGTCAGGACAAGGTCAACCCGTCGTCCGTGCTGCTGTCCGGCGTTCTCATGTTCGAGCACATCGGCTGGCAGGAGGCCGCCGACGACATCGTGCGGGCCGTAGAGACAGCGGTCACCGACAAGGTCGTGACCTACGATTTTGCCCGGCTCATGGACGGGGCTACCGAGGTCTCATGCTCGGAATTCGCCTCGGCCGTGGTTGACCGGCTCTGAGCACCGGCCACTGAACGAGAAGCCGGACCGGCGGGGCGGGACCGTCCCGGAAAGCGTGATGCGGCGCGGCTGGCGTCTGGTCCGCCGGTCGTTTCGAGCCCATCCGGGGGCTCACGCCCTTGGCATCATGGGGGCCAACGTCTTCGCCCTTGCCGTAGTGGGATTCACGGTGGTCGTGGGTCGGGTGACCGACGAGGTGATCGTCCCCGGGCTGGACGGCGACGGGGTGTCTCGTCAGTCGCTACTGGTTGCCGTGGCCGCCGTCACCGCGGTGGGGGTGATCCGGGGCGTCTCGATCATGACCCGGCGGTGGTTCAACATGCTGGCCACCGTCCGTACCCAGCGGACATGGCGCCTTGCCGTCACCGACCAGTTCCTGGACGTCCCGCTGTCCTTTCACCGCTCCCGCCCGGCCGGACAACTGCTGGCCCACGCCGACGCTGACGTGGAGGTGGCCACGTCGATGCTCAAGCCGCTGGCCTTCTCGATGTCGGTAGTCATGCTGGCAGTGGCCGCCCTAGTCAGCTTGCTGGTTGTCCACCCGCTCTTTGCCCTGGTCGCTGTGGTGATGTTTCCCACCCTGACCGTCCTGAACCGCCGGTTTATCCGTGCTGTGGAAGTACCGGCGGCCCGTGGTCAGGCGGCAGTAGGGGAGATCTCAGGGATTGCCCACGAGAGTCTCGATGGGGTTCTGGTCGTCAAGACACTGGGTCGGGAACGCCTTGAGGTGGACCGGTTCGCCGAAGCAGCATCGAGGCTCCGGGAGCACCGGTTGGCGGCGGGTCGGATCCGGTCGGACTATGCGCCGTTGTACTACTCGCTGCCCCAGCTAGGGATCGTCGTCCTGCTGCTGGTCGGGGCGTGGCTGGTGGACGGAGGTTCGGTGTCGATTGGCGACGTGGTCCAGGCCATGTCTCTGTTCAGCATCCTCACCCTGCCCATGGAGATCCTGGGTTACATGTTCCAGGAAATGCCCCGGTCGGTGGTGGCCATGGATCGCATCGACCGGGTGCTGGCTGAACCGACGGAACTCCACCCAGGTCCGGTAGCTGACGAGTCGATCGGTTCGACGCCAGGGGGCTCCGGGGCGGTTGGGCCGGTGGTTGTCGAGTTCGATGCCGTGGGCTTCTCCTACCCGGGCGGACCACCGATCCTCTCCGACCTCGACCTCCGGCTGGACCCCGGCGAGACCGTGGCCCTGGTGGGGGCTACCGGTTCTGGAAAGAGCACGGCCGTCGCTCTACTGGCTGGCCTCGTGCCGCCGACGGTCGGAGAGGTGCGGGTCGGTGGGGTGGCGACATCGGCTCTGGGTCCCGAGGGGGTGACCCAGTCGGTGGCCACGGTCCTCCAGGAGACCTTCTTGTTCGCCGACTCGGTACGGGCCAACCTCGTCCTTGGGCTCGAAGTCGACGACGACGAGCTGGCTCGGGCCCTGGCCGCCGCCTCGGCCGACAGTTTCGTGGCCGAGCTTCCGGCCGGCCTGGAGACGGTTGTCGGCGAACGGGGCATGACGCTGTCCGGCGGCCAGCGGCAGCGCCTGGCCATCGCCCGGGCCTTGCTCCGGCGACCCGCCGTCCTCGTGCTCGACGACGCCACCTCAGCCGTCGACCCAGTCGTCGAGGCGGGGATCCTCGAATCGCTGCGTCGACCGGTCGGAGAGGACCTGGTTGGTGGGAGGTCGGTCGGGTTCGACAGGCCACCGACGCTGTTGGTCATTGCCCACCGAATGGCCACCATCCGGCTGGCCGATCGGGTGCTTTTCCTCGAGGGTGGGCGGATTGCCGCTTCTGGGACCCACGACGAGCTGCTTGACGTCGAGTCGTACGCGGCCCTGGCCCGGGCCTACGAGATGGCCGGAGGCCCACGATGACTGACGTGGACTCTCGGAGGATTGACGGGGTCGGCGCGATCGCCGTGCTCCGGAGGGGTATGGCGGCTTCCCCGGAACTGCGCGACGGGGCCCTGTACACCGCGGCCATGGCGTTGGCGGTGGCCGGAGGGAAGTTGCTGATCCCTCTACTCATCCAGGTCGTGATGGACGTGTCGATCACTGCTGACGGGGTCCGGTTGGGCCGGGCGGTGGTTTTGTGCGCGGTGGCCGCTGCGCTGGTGGTGGGCAGCATCTTCGTCGGGAAGATCACCTACTTCCGGCTTGTCCGGACCGCCGAGAATGTCCTACTGGGCCTGAGGGTGCGCACCTTCGAGCACCTGCACCGGCTCAGCCTGGCCGAGCACACGGCCTCCAAGAAAGGGGTGCTCACCGCACGGGTCACTAGCGACGTCGAGACACTCACCCAGTTCGCCCAGTGGGGGGCCATCGCCTGGATTATCGACTCAGTCCAGGTGGTAGCTGTGCTGGTCATCATGGCCGTGTACTCGTGGCAGCTCACCCTCGTGGTGCTGCTGTTTCACCTCCCGTTGCTCCCCGTGCTGCGGTGGATGCAGTCCAGACAGCTTGTGGCCTACGACAATCTCCGAACCCGGGTGTCGGACACCCTGGGCGTGGTGTCCGAGTCGGTCCACGGTGTCGAGGTGGTTCGGGCCTACGGCTATCGGGAGCGGATGCGCCGTCGAGTCCACGGGGTCGTTGATGCCCAGTACGACCAGCAGATGGTGGCCGCCCGTTACTTCTCCCTGGTTCTTCCCCTCACCGACGTGTTCGGGGTGACAGCCATCGCGTCGGTCGTCGGAGCCGGGGTGTGGTGGGGTGGCGCCTGGGGGGTGACCTCGGGTGAGCTTGTGGCCTTTGTCTTCCTCTGCAACCTGCTGGTGGTGCCCATCACCGAGATGGGTGAGGTGCTGGACCAGACCCAGACCGCCTTGGCCGGCTGGTGGAAGATCCTGGATGTCCTGGACACTGAAGTGGAAGTGGTCGAGCCGTCCACCACGGTGCCACTGCCAACGGGGGCCCTGGGCGTTCGAGTGGAGGCCGTTGACTTCGCTTACCGCCAGGGCGGCCGGGTACTCCACGGCATCGATGTATCCCTACCCGCTGGGGCCTCGGTGGCTGTAGTCGGCGAGACCGGATCGGGCAAGACCACGCTGGCCAAGCTGATGGCCCGGTTGGCCGACCCCACCTCAGGTCGGGTGCTGGTCGGCGGCGTGGACCTACGCGACGTGTCAGCCGAGGACCGGCGTCGGGCCATACGGATGGTTCCCCAGGACGGGTTCTTGTTCGACACGTCGATCGCCGAGAACGTCCGGTTTGGTCGTCCCGACGCCACGACCGGTGACGTGGAGGCCGCCCTCGACGCCCTGGACCTGACGGACTGGGTGAACGGCCTGGGATCTGGCCTGGATACCCGGGTAGGGGAACGTGGCGAGTCGTTGTCGGTCGGTGAGCGGCAGTTGGTGGCCCTGGCCCGGGCTCACCTAGCCGACCCAGGCCTGCTGGTCCTGGACGAGGCCACTTCGGCCGTCGACCCGGAGACCGAGACCACTCTGGAGCGGGCCCTAGAGCGATTGGCCGCCGGACGAACGACGGTCAGCGTGGCCCACCGACTTTCGACCGCCGAACGGTCCGACCTAGTGCTGGTCTTTGACGCCGGCCGGATCGCCGAACAGGGGAGTCATGACGAGTTGGTGGCCCGGGGCGAGATTTATTCCGGCCTCTACCGCTCCTGGTTGGGCGGCACCCGCTCCCCCGGGACCAGCCGGGAAGGGATGACCCGGTGACCGGCGTCGAACCTCACCGAAATCCCATCGACCCGGTGGTCGGACGAACGGCCTCTGAGTGGGATGCCGTGATCGCCGGGTTGCCGACCGTGGCCGACCCGTGGCCTCCGTCAGGTCCCCTGGTGCTGGTAGCGCCCCATCCCGACGACGAGCTCCTGGCCGCCGGTGCCACTCTGGCCGCCGCCTCGGATGCCGGGACGGAGGTTCGGGTGGTGGCGGTGACCGACGGCGAGATGTCCCACCCTCATCTGGACGATGCCGGACGACGCCAACTAGTGGACCGGCGTCTGGCCGAGACGACTGCCGCCTACACGGCAGCCGGGATCGTGGCCGACCGCCACCGGCTGTCGCTCCCCGACGGGGACACCACGGACCACGCCGACCGCCTCGTGGAGGGCCTCCTCTCCTTCCTGGAGGGGGCGGCGGTCTGTCTGGCCCCCTGGGAGGCCGATGGCCACCCCGACCACGACACCTGCGGCCGGGCGGCCCTCAAGGCCTGTGCCGTACTTGGGGTACCCGTGTTCTCATTCCCGGTGTGGTCTTGGAACTGGGACGACCCCGGCAATCCGGCGATTCCCCTCGATCGGGCGGTCCGGTTCCCACTGTCCGACCGACCGGACGGTGCAGCGTGGATGGCCCGGAAGCGGGCTGGACTGGCCGCCTATACCAGCCAGATCCTCGTCGAGGACGGACACCGACCGGTCCTCCCGGCCGGCTTTGTGGCCCACTTCATGCGGTCCGATGAAGTGTTTCTGCGATCCTGAGCCACCCGTCACCCCATCGCGGTGACGACCGCTCCGGGTGGCGTCGGTAGCCTCGGACCACAGGCCCGAGCCCCCCGAGGAGTCTTCCGTGAGCCCCCGTCCCGTCCGAGTTGCCGTCACCGGAGCCGCCGGTCAGATCGGCTACAGCCTCGTCTTCCGTATCGCCAGTGGCCACCTCCTAGGGCCCGACCAGCCGGTGGCCCTCCATCTGCTGGAGATCCCCCCGGCCATGGGGGCCCTCGAGGGAGTGGCCATGGAATTGGACGACTGCGCCTTCCCTCTCCTCGACGGATTGGTACCTACCGACGACCCGGGCCTGGCCTTCGACGGCGTCAACATCGCCCTGCTGGTCGGTTCCAGGCCCCGGTCTGCGGGCATGGAGCGCCAGGACCTCCTGGAGGCCAACGGCGCCATCTTCACCGGACAGGGTCGGGTGTTGAACGACCGGGCGGCTGACGACCTTCGCGTGCTGGTGGTCGGCAACCCGGCTAACACCAACTGCCTGATCGCCATGAACAGTGCACCGGACGTTCCGAACGAGCGGTTCACGGCCATGATGCGCCTAGACCACAATCGGGCTCTGACCCAGGTCGCCCAACGCCTCGGTGTGTCGGTCAACGACGTCACCCGGATGACCATTTGGGGTAACCACTCGGCCACCCAATACCCGGACCTCTTCCACTGTCGGGTAGGCGGGACCAGCGCTGCCGAGGCGGTAGACGACCAGGCCTGGTTAGAGGACCAGTTCATCCCCACCGTCCAGCAGCGAGGAGCGGCCATTATCGAGGCACGCGGTGCCTCCAGCGCTGCCTCGGCGGCCAACGCGGCCATCGACCATGTCAACGACTGGGTGTTCGGGACACCAGACGACGACTGGGTCACCATGGGCGTGCCGTCGGACGGAAGTTACGGTGTACCCGATGGCCTGCTCTGCGGGTTTCCGGTCACCTGCACCGACGGCGCTTACTCCATCGTGCAGGGTCTGGACGTCGACGAGTTCTCCCGGCAGCGGATCGACGCCTCGGTAGCCGAGCTGGCCGCCGAACGGGACATGGTGCGCGGCCTCGGCTTGATTTGAGTGGTTAGGCCGTCGGACCCTGTTCTGGTCGGCCTCAACTCTCCCAGGACACCTCGTCACCGACGGCCAGATCAGCGTCGTTCAAGGCGATACCGTGCACGCCCCCCCGCCAACCGACTTCCATGGCAGCCCGCAGCCCCTGATGGGCGGCGTCCATGAGGCCGCACGGCCGGGTTTCGCCGGTTACCTGGATGCGGGCCCCGCCGACTCGCAGCACTCGCCCGGTGGACTCGACCAGGTCGCCCAGGCCGGTGACCAGAATGTTGGCCCGGCGGGCCGACGGGTCCAGTTCGGCGTCGGCCTCAGCGTTGGCGGCCTCCCAGTCCTCAGCGGACAGCACGGTGACCTGACGGGGGCCACCCCGTTCGGCGTTTCCGACCAGGCCGTGGTTCGACCGTACGGAGGCGTGCTCCACCTCTTGCAGGGGTTCGCCCTTTACGGGCTTCAACCAGATCCGCATGAGCTGGGCCATGTATGAAAGGTACCCGGCAACCGGACAACGGTTCGGCTCAGGGCTCCCGGGCGACGGCGAACACGTCGCCTAAGCCGTCGAACACGGCACGGTGCTCAACCAGGAGGCGGGGGTCGCCTCCGAGAGTCAGGTCCCCGTCGATCACGGCCCGTAGGGGATCCAGCGTGCCGGCGGCTAGGGCCCGGGCTGTAACCGGGTCAGTGGCGAAACGCAGGTCGGGATGGTCGGCTGGTCCAGCGATTACTCGGACCGAACCGTGGTCGAACACCACATGCCAGGTGGGTCCACCGGAGGTCGAATACTCCAATACGAGGGTCATGGCGGCGGCGGCCTCCTGGAGCCCGGGGTGTTCGGCGACCGCGGTGTCCAGGGCGGCGATCCAGGCGTCGGACAACGGTTCGGCCACAGTCCGGGAGCCTAGGTCCCGACCTGGTCGGCCGTGATGGCCCTACGAGCCCACTGGTCGTGTACCGGGTGGTAGACGCTACGGTGCCGGCCACCGCTGGGGCGGGCCTCCACGGGTCTGGCCCGCGGTGAAACCGCGGGAGGGGAACGGTGTCGGAGGTCGGTCGAGGGCAGAAGACCTACGACTTCGGCACGGCCCGCGGGCGGTGGGTCCGCTTGGAGGGACCCGACGACGTGCTGGGTCTGATGGACACAGGAGCCGACGGCCTGGTGGCTGTTGTCAGAGACGCCGGTGCCACGTTCCTGGGACCAGTCTTCGACGAGTTGGCCGGCGTGGTGTGCACCGGGGGGACGATCCGAAGCCACATCGGGATCGTCAGCCGGGAATACCGGGTCCCAGGGGTGGTGGCCGCCGTCCTGTCCGAGGAGCCGGACGAGGGTGCCGAGGTGGAGTTGGACGCAACCGGGACCGACGGCGTGGTCCGCCTGGTCGGGGGATGACTACCGACGTCGTCCCCGGTCGCGCCGAGGAGGGTGTCCCGGCCCGGCGCGACCAGGTGAACGGGTGGCTGGCCACCATCAACCCGATCACCCGCCAGTTGGTCGCTGAGCGGACCGGTTACTCCTCGCAGCTCATCCCGGTCACGCCCTACGTGATGGTGTCCTGCGTCGAGGCCTTCCTCCGCTACCCGGACGCCGTGGCCATCATCACGGCGGCTATGGAACCGGAGGAGATCGGGGTGGAGGCCCGGCGTCCCGGCTGTCAGGCCAACTCGGTGTTTCTTTGGGGTGTGGCCAACTTCTTCCTCATCGGACGCAACGTCCTACGGGCGGTAGATCCCTCGGTGGACGACGCCCCGAACGCGCTAGACCGTGCTCACACGGTGCTGGACTTCTGGGCCCGGACGTCACGGGCCTACAGGGGCGGCGACCACCTTCACGCCGCCGAGGTGGGCGACCGCCTGGACGTGTTCGACGAGGACACGGTGTCGGCGCTGGTGGCGGCGGCCACAACAGTGGATGACGGGCGTCGGGACCGGATCAGGCGGGCCAACGCCACCATTATCAACCATCTCTTCCTGCTCTATTTCGACACCCGGGTTGGGCACGGGGATACCGGCCCGTACCACCTAGACGACGGTCGTACGGTGATCATTCGCGACTACTTCCGGCTGGCCGAGAGTGACCTGGCCTGGTCACCGGTGGCCGCCGCGGTCCCCCACGGAAACCTCACGGCCGTTCTTGTCCTCGACCCCGGGGTGGAGGTCCGAATCACCGACTTCGGGACCACGGTCTCGACGCCCGAGGACTATCTCGACCACCTGTCGGAGTTCGCCCTGTTCACTTCGGACGGCGTAGGACCCGGCCAGCCACTGGTACCGGTCTCTGACGACGAAATGGACGTCGTGGCCTCGGCCGCCAGGGCTGCGCAACGCCGCCACTACCGGGACATCGTGGCTATGGACCGGGACCAGCGGATCGCCTGCGGGGCCTACGTCTACCTGACCTTCCTGCGCCCCTTCGCTGAGTTGGCTGGGGTGGCCGACGAGATCGATTGGACCTGCCCCCGGGACACCCCGGCTGACCTATACCCCCTGATCACAGCTGACGTGGAGGCTTCTCAACCCGATCCGGATACCGATCTCTACCCACCTTTCGGCTGAGGAAGAACAGGCGACGGCGAGCATGCGGTGCCATCGGCTGGCGTGGTGGTCCCCCGACCGTACGTCGGGTGGCCACGTCCGCCTAGCCGTCCACGACGAGGGCCCGGCCTGGTTCTGGTGTGGCCTGGTGGCCATCGGGGAGCCCACGGTGCTGGTCACCGACCACGCTGTACCGCCACCCCGGTCGTCCGGCCTGGAGGTGCGGTCGTCTGGCCTGTGGGCCGAGGTGGTGGTGGAGGAGCCCGGTCTCCACGTAAGTGTTGGCCTTGAGGCCTTCGGTGTGGCCGTCGCCGATCCGGAGGACGCCTGGCGGGGCGGAACCGACCACCAGTTTCGGGGCGACCGCCTCGCCGTCGGCCTTGACCTGGGCGGTGAAGCAGTCGGCGAACTACCGGCCGGAGACTCCGTGCCCTGTCGGGTGGTCGGCGAGGTCCTGATTGCTGAGCGGGCAATCCCTGTGGACGGCTGGGGGTGGTGGGACTACCAGAATGCAGGCGGAGACCCGTGGTCCGGACCGTGGACCAGCGTGCGGGCGCGCCTCGACGACGGCACGTGGTGGGCCGGCGGAGCGATCTCCACGGGAGAACCGGTGGGTCGGGCACCGGTACTGGTCGCTGACAGTGGTCGCCCTGCTATTCATGTCGACCGGACGCTGGGCCCGGTGGCCATCGACGGCCGTCCGGGGTTCGGGTGGGTCGAGACGATGGTTCCCGTCCCGGACGGGCTACCTCAATCTCCGGCCTGAAACCGATCCCGAGCGAGGCGGTCGACGGCGAGGACGACGACCAGGGACAGGGTGGCGAGCAGTGTCGGCCCCACTAGGCCGTCGGCGGCTTCCGGCCAACCCAGGGCGGTACCGGCCACTGCCTCCTCAGCATGGCGGCTGATTACGCCGACCCCGTGGGGCCATGGCCAGAGGACCCGGAGCGAACCCACCAGCAGGCCGACCATCACGGCTAGCACGTCGTCATGCCATCGGGCCAGTAGGCGGGCCAGCAGCGTCGAGAAGCAGGCCAGCCCGACGATGGCCCCAGCGCCGAAGACTGCTGCATCGGCCACCATTCGGTCGTCGACTACCTGGATCATGGTGCCGTACATGCCCACCATGAGAAGGAGGAATGAGCCGGAGATACCTGGGAGCACCATGGCGCATATGGCCACGGCTCCCGAGGCGAACAGGACCACGGGGGAGGGATCGATAACCGGGGCACCCTTCAGCCCGAGAACTGCGAAAAGGACTATTCCGATGAAAACCACGGTGGTCGCACGGAGTCTGGTCCACGCCACGTCCCGGCGGGCGATGAGGATCGAGGCCAACACGAGGCCGGTGAACAGGCCGGCCATCGACTCCGGATGGTCGACCAGCGCCTGCTCTATCACACCGGCCAACACGGCGACGGCGGTCAGCAGACCAGTCAAAAGGGGCAACACGAATCCCCACGGAACCTCTGCCGACCGGCGGGCCGCGCCCCGCATGTCGCCGCGGACCAGGCATCCCAGGGCACGGGCCCCGGTGTGCACGGCCCCGATCAGCCGGTCGTAGATGCCGAGTAGTAGGGCGACGGTGCCACCCGAGACCCCGGGAACCACGTCGGCGGCTCCCATGAAGGCCCCCCGAACCACCTGGAGGGCGGCCCGGAGGAGGCGGCCCTGCGCCCCGGGCGCCGGCATCAGCCCTCCCGCTCCGGGGAGCTCGTCGGAGCGACGACCAGGTACGAGGCCAGACGCTCCACCATGGTCTCGGGCAATCTCACGGGCCGTCCACTGATGCCGGTAACCGCGGCCACCACCTCCTGGGTGGCCAGGACCTCGTCACCCCGCATGATGCGCTGTCCCCACCGCGACGAGGCACGGCGGATCTCGATGACTTCCGTCTCGACGACCAGGGCGTCCCCGCCCACAGCGGAGGCCAGGAACCTTGTGGCGATCTGGGTGACCACGAAACGGAAGCCCTCGTCCTCCAAGTCATGGAGGCCGAGGCCCACCTCGTCCAGCAGCTCCACCCGCCCCGTCTCGAACAACTGCACGTAGACGCTGTGGTTGAGGTGTCCGTACGGGTCGAGCTCGTAGAAGCGGACCTTCACGGGGTGGCGGTGGGGCACGGCGGCGACGCTAGCCGGGGCGGCATTGGGCAACCGGCCGGTGCCGGGGCCTCCCCTGCCGGGTCGTTCAGGTGGCCGGCGTTACCCTCGGCCGATGGCCGACACCGCGACACCACAGGGCATCGAGCTGTTCTCCGAGGCCTTCGATCCTGCTCCGGGCTGGTCCCCTAGGGACCCCGCCGTCCTGCTGGTATCCGGTGCCGACTCCCACTGCACCCGATGGACGCCGGAACTCATCGGTCCTCTGGTGGACCACGGCTTCCGGGTGGTTCGCTATGACCACCGGGACTGGGGCCTGTCTACCAAGGTTTCGTCCGACGTGGGCTACACCCTCGACGACCTGGCCGATGACGCCCTGGCCGTCCTCGACGAGCACGGGATCGACCAGGCCCACGTGGTTGGTCGATCGATGGGCGGCATGGTGGCGCAGGTCCTGGCTCTCGACCATCCCGGCCGGGTGAACACCCTCACGCTGGTGTCCTCGACGCCCGGCCTGGGCGATGACCGCCTTCCGTCGGCCGCTAACTGGCTAGTCGACCGGATGGCCGAGCGGCTGTTCGCCCCGCCGCCCACCACCCCGCAGCAGCGGGCGGCCTGGGTGGTAGAGATGGACGAGATGTTTGCCGGGACTCGCTACCCGGTGGCCACCGGAGACCGGCTCCGGGTGGCTATAGACGAGGTGGAGCGGTACTGGTACCCGGAATCGGGGCACGGTCCAGCGGTCAACTCCTCGTCTTCGCGCCTGGACCGGCTAGGGGAGGTGGCGGTGCCCACCCTCGTTGTGCACGGGACCACCGATCCAGTCTTCCCAGTGGAACATGCCCTGGCTCTGGCCGATGGAATTCCGGGGTCTGAGCTGTGGCTGGTCGAGGGCCTAGGCCACGAGTTTCCGGACGGGCTGGTTCCCGACCTCTTGCCCCGCCTACTAGCCCACCTACGTCGGGCCTGACCGGGCCGGGGAGGCCCCGAACCCGTGTTGCCAACCGGTGGCGTTCCAAGCTGCCGGGAGGTTCGGCTAGTGCTGGCCGGTCAGGGCCCGGTTCTTGACCTTGGCCTTCATGTAGTCGCGGTTCATGAAGGCTATGAAGTCCAGGGAGATCTCCTTGGGGCAGGCCTCGGAGCACTCGCCGTGGTTGGTACATGAGCCGAAGAACTCTTCCATGGCCTCCACCATGGACTCGGTCCGGCTCCACCGCTCCGCCTGACCCTGGGGCAGCAGGCCGAGATGGCCGACCTTGGCCGAGGTAAAAAGCTGGGCGGCCGAGTTGGGGCAGGCGGCCACGCAGGCCCCGCAGCCAATACAGGCTGCGGCGTCGAAGGCCTGGTCGGCGGCCGCCTTGGGAACCGGGGTCAAGTTGGCGTCCGACGCCGCTCCCGTGTTCACCGAGATGAACCCCCCGGCTTCAATGATCCGGTCCAGCGGTGAGCGGTCAACGGCCAGATCGCGTACCACGGGGAAGCCGGCGGCCCGGAACGGCTCGATAACGATCTCGTCGCCGTCCCGGAATTCCCTCATGTGGAGCTGGCAGGTGGCGGTGGCCTTCTGCGGGCCGTGGGCCCGACCGTTGATCATCACGCCGCAGGTTCCGCAGATGCCCTCCCGGCAGTCGCTCTCGAAGGCCACTGGCTCCCGGCCGGAGTCGTTGAGTTGTTCGTTCAACAGGTCGAGCATCTCCAGGAACGAAGCGTCGGTGCTGATGGCCTGGTGGTGGGTCTCGAATCGGCCCGCGACGTTGGGGCCCTCCTGGCGCCACACCTTCAGGGTGACGTTGATGGTCTCGCCGCGTCCTCCGGACATGTCGGGCTCCCCTTCCGGCTCCGCAGCCCTACTTGTAGGAGCGCTGTGCCAGCGCCACGTTCTCAAAGACCAGCTCCTCGCGGTGGCGGGTCTGGGCGGTGCCGTCACCGTTCCACTCCCACGCCGCCACATGGGCAAAGTTCTCGTCGTCGCGCTGGGCCTCGCCCTCCGCCGTCTGGTGCTCCTCCCGGAAATGGCCGCCGCACGACTCCCTACGTTCCAGGGCATCCCGGGCCATCAGCTCGGCCAGGTCGAAGAAGTCGGCTACCCGCCCGGCCTTCTCCAGTGACTGGTTGAGTGTCTCGGCACTGCCCAAGACCCGCACGTCGCGGTGGAACTCGTCGCGGAGCGCCGGGATCTCGGTCAGGGCCTTCTCCAAGCCGGATCGGTTGCGCTCCATGCCGATGTACTCCCAGACGATCCGACCCAGTTCTCGGTGGAAGTGGTCGACGGATTGGGTTCCGTTGATGGACAACCAGCGCTTCTGCTCGTCCTCCACCCCCCGGACTGCCTCGGCGAACACCGGGTCATCGGTGGGCACCGCTGCTTCGCCCAGCAGGCCTGCTAAGTCGTCGCCGATGGTGTACGGGAGCACGAAGTAACCGTCGGCTAGGCCCTGCATGAGGGCGCTGGCCCCCAGCCGGTTGGCACCATGGTCGGAGAAGTTGGCCTCGCCGATGCAGTACAGCCCGGGCACCGTAGTCATCAGGTGGTAGTCCACCCAGAGGCCGCCCATCGTGTAGTGGATGGCCGGGTAGATACGCATGGGTTGCTCGTACGGATTCTCACCGGTGATCCGGTGGTACATGTCGAACAGGTTCCCGTACTTGGCCGAGATGGCTTCCAGGCCGTCACGGGCGATGGCCGCGGCGAAGTCCAGGTACACGCCATTCTTCAGCGGGCCGACGCCGCGCCCTTCGTCACACACTGTCTTAGCGTTGCGGGACGCTACGTCTCGGGGCACCAGGTTGCCGAAGGCCGGGTACTTACGCTCCAGGTAGTAGTCGCGCTCAACTTCCGGGATGTCACCTGCCGACCGGGCGTCGTCGAACGCCGTGGGGACCCAGATCCGGCCGTCATTGCGGAGCGACTCGGACATCAGGGTTAGCTTCGACTGGAAGTCGTCGCTGACCGGGATGCACGTCGGGTGGATCTGCGTGTAGCAGGGGTTGGCGAAGAAGGCTCCCTGCTTGTGGGCTCTCCAGGCCGCAGTGACGTTGCACATCATGGCGTTGGTGGACAGGAAGTAGACGTTGCCGTAGCCGCCGGTCGCCAGCACCACGGCGTGGGCCGAATGCGGGGTGACCTCGCCGGACAGCAGGTCGCGGGTAACGATCCCGCAGGCCCGGCCGTCTTTCCTGACCACCTCAAGCAATTCGGAGCGGCTGTGTAGTTCCACGGTCCCCGCCGCCACCTGGCGCATCAGGGCCGAGTAGGCACCGATCAGGAGTTGTTGGCCGGTCTGGCCACGAGCGTAGAAGGTACGCGACACCTGGGCTCCGCCGAACGACCGGTTGTCCAGTAGGCCCCCGTAGTCACGGGCGAACGGGACGCCCTGGGCAGTGGCCTGGTCGATAATGTCGACCGAGACTTCGGCCAGGCGGTGGACGTTGGCCTCGCGGGACCGGTAGTCGCCGCCCTTGACGGTGTCGTAGAAGAGGCGGTGGACCGAGTCACCGTCGTTGGGGTAGTTCTTGGCTGCGTTGATTCCACCCTGGGCGGCGATGCTGTGGGCCCGCCGGGGACTGTCGTGGAAGGTGAAAGCCTTGACCCGGTAGCCCAGCTCGCCCAGCGAGGCGGCGGCCGAGGCGCCAGCCAGGCCGGTGCCGACCACGATGACGTCGAACCGACGCTTGTTGTTGGGGTTGACCAGCTTCATGGAGAACTTGTGGTTCTGCCACTTGTCGGCGATGGCGCCGGCGGGGACCTTGGCGTCCAAGGCCGGGCTGGAGGCTGGGGAGGGTGAGTTCACGGCGGCGTCCTCCTAGTGGCCCGCGGCCTGGTCTGCCAGGCAAGCGTTGCCCTCGACCTCGCCAACAGGACAGGTCCGCCCGTCCTCGTCAATGAGCCCGGCTTGGGCCAGGAGAGGGAAGCTCAGGTTCCCGACCAGGATCAGGCCGGCCACCCCAGAGGCCAGAGCACGTCGCAGGTGGTTGTAGCGCGGGTTGTTGACCCCCAGGCTCTGGAACATTGACCAGGCGCCGTGGAAGATATGCCACGCCAGGGCGATGTTGGCCACTACGTAGATCACGGCCACCGGAAGGTTGCCCAGAGACTCGGAGACGTTGTGGTACGGGTCGCCGGGGACGAAGTCGTCCCCTAGCCACCAGCCCCAGGTCAGGTCAGCTAGGTGGTAGAGAACGAACAGGGCGATGATCGGTCCGGTCCAGCGCATGGTCCGGCTGGCGTACGTGGCGGCCACGTGGTCCCGACCACCCTCGTACATTTTGGCGCCGCTGATCCGGCCGGCCTTTTCGCTGGCCTTGCCGCTTATCCGGCTGAGGGTGATGGCCGAGTGGAGGTGGAGCACGAACATGCCCAGGAGCCCTAACCGGAGGAGCCAGAGAATGGCGCCCTGCGGAACCAGGCCTCCGCCCAGGGTGCGTAGCGACTCAGCGTATTCGTGCATGCGGGCCGGGCCCTCGTACACGTGGAGGTTGCCGACCATGTGGGCGAGGACGAAGGCGATAAGCCCTAGGCCGGTGACTGCCATGACCCACTTGCGGCCCACGGCCGACTGGTAAAGGTTCAGTGGGAACGGCCACTCGCGCCCACGGGAACGCACCGGAGCCACGCGGTAACGCTGTCCGGTGGTCTGTGCCATGGGGCCCTCCTCGGCCGTCTCGCCCCGACCGGTGGGCGGTAGTCGGGACGGGCGCAGGCTGCAGGGTAGCGCAAGGCAGATGGGACGTTTCCGGGGTTATCTCCCGTCTAGATGGCCGATTCCGGGTATCGAGGGCCGTGGCCCGTCCTTATCCCGCGGCTGTCGGTCAGCCGGCGCCGATGCGTCCGGAGTAGTGGTTGGCCATCGCTCCGGGGCCGGCGGATTCCGCGCCGACACCGTCTACCGGGTGGACAAGATGCAGGGCCAGGTCGACAGGGCCGGTGGCGTCACCGAGCGGGTATTCGACGGTGCCGACCAGGGTGACCGAGTCGGCCTCGACCGGGCCACCCCACGACCAGGACTCCTCCTTCCCGGCCACGGTCAAGACAGCGTCGACCCGGACGTGGTTCAGCGGGACCCGGCCGTCATGGACTACCACGACCCGGAAGCGAAGCGTGGACCGTGGGGCAATGTCTGACAGCGGCGGGTCGGCCACCACAATGGTGGTCGCGCAGGCGGCGGCTACTTGGTCGTAAGCGGGCTTGGGCGACCGCTGGTGGTCGAGAAGCGAGCCGGAGACGGCCGGAGCGACGTCCAGCAGGCGGTCTAGGGCGAAACCGCCGGTAGGCCGGTACTTGCGGATGCGCAAGGCCTCCACCTGGATCCGCAGCAGCTCGGCCTGGTGGCGCCTGGTGGCTGCCGCCCACGACCCAGGATCCTCGTAGTCAGCTGGTGGGAAGCGACGCACCAGCACGTCGACTTCGGCCCCGTACACGGCGGATAGGCGCTCCTGGTCAACGTCAGGCCAGGTGGCCGGGTCCAGTGTTCCGTCAGACAGGGCCGGCGATTCCTCGGGAACCGACTGGGATCCGAACGCCGACACGAACCGGCCCGCACGGGGAATCCGGTCCAGGTAGGCGGCCAGGTCAGCACGTCGTCCGCTGTACCAGCCGAACCACAGATGGCTGTTGGCGTCGTCCAGCCGGGGGAGGTTGGGAAGCACCCCGGAGTGGCTGACTACCGGCCGTGACGGGTCAGCCTGGTCGAGGGCCCGGCGGACCGTCCGGTCGAGCACCGTGCGGTTCCAGGTCGGCTTCTGCTGGTCCAGCAGCCGGGGGGCGGCCCGGGTCCTGTCGACCGGGTCGGGACCGTCGTGCCCGCACCACACGACGACCGAGGGATGGTGTCCCAGGAGGTCGACCATCTCCCGGGCCTGGCGGGCCGCCTGGCCGCGGACGTCACGGTGGTAGCCGCCCCGGAGGGGCATGTCCTGCCAGAGCAGCATCCCGGCCCGATCGGCCGCCTCATAGAGGGCGGGTGCCGAGACGTGGCCGGCCACTCGCACCAGGTTCAGGCCGGCGGCGGCGGCCCGCTGGAGGTCGGCTTCAGCCCCCTTGGTGGTTACCGCGACCAGACCGCGAGCCAGCGGGGGCACGATGGCACCCCGGAGGAACAGCCGTTCGTCGTTTACCCGCCAGACGTGGTCACGCATCCGGACAGAGCGGAAGCCCACCGTGCGGATCGCAGTGTCACTCACGAGTCCGTCGACGGTGGCCACGTCGAGGGTTAGCTCGCACAGGGGCTGGTCACCTAGCTCGGCGGGCCACCAAAGCGGGGGACGGGGCACCCGGACCGACCACTCCACGCGGTTCTCGCCCCCGGCCAGGGGCTGCCCGTGGCGATGGTCGATGCCCAGGACACGGGTCCGGAACACGACCGGGCGGGGCCGGTCGGTGTGGACCACGGCCCGGATCGCCAGGGTGGCCACGTTCTCGGTGGCCCGGGTGCAGACCACCCGGAGGTGGCGTAGGGGGACGGGTCCAGTCTCCCGGAGGCGGACGGACCGCCAGATGCCTCCCGGATTCCACCCGCCGGGCTCGCCCTGGGTGGCTCCGGTCAGGGTCCGTTTCTCTTCGGGGTTGCCAACCGGTGGGCAGGTCACCTCGACGGCTAGCAGGTGGTCGGAGCGTCGGCGGGCCTCCTCGGTGACCTCTAGGGCGTGGGGGACGAAGTAGCCCTCGGTCGGACCCAGGTAGGAGCCGTCCAACCAGACGTCGCCCTGGTAGGCCACGCCGTCCAGTTCCAGAAAGAGGCGGCGATCAGGGTGGGGGGAGTCGGCCGTAAACCTGGTCCGGAACAGGAGCGGGCCGTCCGAGCCGGAAAAGTTCGGGTGGTCAGCCCAATGTCCAGGGACCTCCACCTCAGGCCAGTCGCTGTCGTCCAGGTTGTCGTCGGGGAAGGTACGGCGCAGGAGGTCATCGGCAACCTGTGCCCTCCACGGCCCGGAGAGGTCCATAGCGCCGACGCTACCGTCGGTGGTCCGGCCGCCGAGCTAGGCCAGCAGGGAGGCCGCGACTGGGTTGTGGCTAGGGTTCCGGCCATCACCGAACTACCGGGCGAAGAGACCGGGGTAGGTGATCCACGGCCGGAGTGATGGCCAACGAGGCAGAGATGGTCCTCGAGGGTCTCCACCTCGCCAGGTTCTGAACAGGCAGACCTCGGGGCCCGGTACCGCTAACGGAACTGACTGGTAATCCCGATCGGGTCAGAGCCCGGTTACGGTCGGCGAGTCAGGACGCCGGTGTCAAAGACCACCCGGTCACCGACCCGGGTCTGGAACAGCACTGTGTCGCCGTCGGGCCCGTCGACTTCCCAGGCGTGGATGTCCAGTATCTCCCCGGGTACGACCGGCGACTTGAACCGGCCGCCTAGACCAGCGAAGCGGTCCGGATCGGAGTCGCATACGGCGTGGAGTAGGGCCCGTCCGGTGAACCCGTAGGTGCACAGGCCGTGGAGGATCGGCCGGTCGAAGCCTGCGCCGGCAGCGAATGTGGGGTCGGAGTGCAGTGGGTTGCGGTCTCCGCTGAGCCGGTAGAGCAGGGCCTGATCGGTTCGGGTGGCGTACGTGACGACGTGGTCAGGCTCACGGTCCGGAGCCTCCCAGGTGCTGGCCGGACCCCGATCCCCACCCCAGCCGCCCTCGCCGCCCAGGAAGAGGCCGGCCCGGGTGGACCACAGTGGGTTTCCCTCGGGATCGGTAACGTCGGTCTCCAGGTACACGAGGGCCGCTTTGCCCTTGTCCCAGATGTCACCGACCCGACCGGTGGCGATTCCCGAACCCGAGGCGGGCATTTCCCGGTAGCAGGTGATCGCCTGCTCGGCATGGAGCAGGAACATCGGGTTGAAGTCGCCAAAGTCCGGGGTCCGTCCTCCACCGATGACCACACACTGGGTGGGGAAGGCCCGCTGGACAATGCCATCCGAGTTCTCGGTCGTGAACTCCAGCTCGAAGCCGGTGGGATTGGTGGTCCCCGCTCCGACGCCCAGGGCATACAGCAGGCTCTGTTTGGAGGTCCACGAGATCTCAGTGGGCTCGCCAACCGAACCGGCGGCGTCGGGGTTGATGGGCATCGGGCGCTCCCGTTCTGGTGTCGGGTCGTCGGGGTGACGGCTCGCTCGACGCTACGGGAGGGTCCACCGATCGGCCCAACCGCGTCGTACCAGTGGCCGGGCGTTCTCCATTACCAACGAGGACCTTGGTGACTAGGTGGTCGACTTCGTGGAACACCGGCGAACGGTGAGCCAGACCCATTGATCGAGGGACCGCCGGAAAACCTCCGATTTCCCTTGCAATTCAGGGAATCACAGTGATGTAATTCCACTGCTGGTATTAAAACGTGGCCTTTCCCCGACCGGAGGAGGGGCGGACCGGCGGAAAGGTGGACGGTTCGATGGGGATCATCGCGAAGCCTGATCTGGACACCGGCTGGAAGGACCTCTCCAACTGCCTGGGTGTGGACCCGGACCTCTTCTTCCCCGAGCGCGGGGCGAGTACCCGCGAGGCCAAGGAGGTCTGCCGGGGTTGCGAGGTGCGCATCGACTGCCTTGAGTACGCCCTCCAAAACGGCGAGAAGTTCGGAATCTGGGGCGGAATGAGCGAGCGCGAGCGGCGACGCATCCGTCGCCAGCGGGCCCTGGATCGCCAGGCGGCAGTCCGCGCTGTCGAGGCTGGCTGACGGATCCGGGAATGGGGCCCTCGCCCGTAGGACTCCTTGCCAGCCTGTTTCCCGATCTCGCCGTTGGATAGGGTGTTGCCATGAACACCCTCGCTGTCATCGGAACCCAGGAACTCCTCATCGTGGCCATCATCGGCCTGGTCCTGTTCGGTGGTAGCCAGCTCCCGAAGTTGGCTCGCAACCTGGGACGGGCTCAGAAGGAACTCCAGAAGGGGCTTGCTGAGGGCCAGGCGGACGCCAGTTCCGGGGACGACGACGAGGCCTCCTGACCCGGGAACCGTTCGCGTCGGGGACCCGGCCCAGGCGGACGATCAGGCCGGCCGGGCACAACAGACCCGACGGTACACTCCGGGCCTATGAGCAACTTCTCCGAGGAACTCGCGCCGCAGCCGCCGATCGGTGATGTCAAGGTTGTCTACCTCGGACCGGCTGCTCCGCACTGGGAGGTCCGGTCGAGTTTCGGCGATCCGCACCTGATCGAGTCCTTCCGGGACCGGGTGCACGCGCGCCTGATGCTCCTCCCGCCCCATGACCCTCAGTTTCGGCGCAACCGGGAGCGCATCAACCGCGACGCCGAGCGCGAGAACGTCCTCATCTCCTGGGACCTCGGCTATGACGAGGAGGACGCGGTGGCTGCCGGGGCCTAACTCCGGCTCGCCGAAACGCGACAACGACCCCGACGCCTGAATCGTCGGGGCCGCTGCCGGAACGGGGCGTGGAGGGGTCGCCCCTGGGGGATCAGGCGGCTACGGCCACCAGATCGTCCTTCTGGCGGCCCGCGTGGATCGCCGCTCGGCGTTCCTTCAGGATTCGGCGCCGCTGGCGTTCTGAGCAGCCTCCCCACACGCCGTGTTCGACGCGGTTGGTGAGGGCGTACTCGAGGCACGGCGCTGTGACGGTGCACCCGGCACAGACCTGCTTAGCAATCTCGACGCCGATGCCGTCGTGGGGGAAGAAAACTTCGGGGTTGCTATTGGCACAACTACCCCGGGTCATCCAGGTGGTTTCCATGGTCGGTATCTCTCCTGCTTTTTGGACCGTCGTACGGTCGGTCCGGTGGGCCGCTCCGCCCCTGATGCCCTATTTCTCTCACACGGGGCCGAAAGCCTCCGTAAAGGCCAGAAGCCGTCCGTCGGACCGGGAGATCGGGGGTCAGCGGGCGTCCAACGCCCCGTTACCCCCCGGATGGGGGTTACCTAGAAATGTCACCCGATAGCCGAATACCGGGCGGGTGGACCTCGTAGGCTTCGAAGGACCGGTTGGCTTGTCGCCGCACCGTCCGTTCGCTGATGACCGACTCTCCCACCGCCCTCTCCGGACACGCAGACAACCGCTCGGGGATGTCCACATCGGTCCGTGCCCTGCTCGTCCTGGCCCTTCTCTACCTATTCCTGACCGGGGTCGAGTTGTTAGGAGGTGGCTTCAAGTACCTCGGCAAGGACCTGGTCGATGGCCTGTTTGAGGGTGTGTCTAATCCGCTCGGTGGCTTCTTCGTTGGTCTCCTGGCGACCATCCTCGTCCAGTCCTCGTCGGTCTCGACCTCGGTGATCGTGAGCTTGGTGGCCAGTGGTGTGGTCGGGGTCGACGAAGCGGTACCGATGGTCATGGGCGCCAATGTGGGTACGACTGTCACGGCCGTGTTGGTGTCCCTCGCCCACATGAGGCGTGCCCAAGAGTTCCGACGGGCCTTCGCAGCCGCCACGGTCCACGACTTCTTCAACGTCCTGGCCGTGCTCGTGTTTTTGCCGTTCGAGATAGCCACCAACTACCTGTCCCGAACCGCCGGATGGATCACCGACCAGGTCATTGGCAGTTCGGGTGCGAGCTTCAGGAGCCCCCTCAAGCAGGCAGTCAAGATGCCTGCCGGTTGGGTCAAGGACCTGTTGGCCGACCTCGGCGCACACGGCGACGTCCTTGGTGGTTTCCTCATCGTCATCGGGGTGGCGTTCATCTTTGTGGCGTTGGCTTTCATTACGAAGAACATGCGACTGCTGGTAGCCGACCGGGTCGAGGCCGCCATCAACCGGGCCCTCGGTGCCGGTTCCGGCATGGTGGCCATCCTTATCGGAGCGATCATCACGATCTCGGTGCAGTCGTCGTCGATCACGACGTCCGTGCTCGTACCACTCGCCGCTTCAGGGGTTCTGACCCTCGAGAACATCTACCCGGTGACCCTTGGGGCCAACGTTGGTACCACGGTCACCGCACTGTTGGCCTCGCTGGCCACTGGGAGTCCGGCTGCCGTCACGGTGGCGATCGTGCACACGCTGTTCAACCTGAGCGGGATCATGGTCTTTTACCCGATTCAGGCCCTTCGACGCGTGCCGATACGTCTGGCAAGGGGCCTGGCGGACATCGCCATGGAACGGCGCATTATGGCCGTTGCCTACACGGTGGGTATGTTCGTGGTGGTGCCGCTTCTCGGCGTGGTGATCCTCCGATGAGACCTAAAACCGAACTTCTGACAAGGGGGCGACGCCCATGGTGATGAGTTTCTTCCGCCGCAGCGACGACAGCGGCCTCGGCCGCATTGAGGCGCAGGTCCAGCGCATGGTGACCGACGCCCGACACACGTTTGACTTGGCCATGAACGCCATCGCCGGTGGCTCGGTTGCCTCGGTGGCCGACGAGGTTCGTCGGACCGATCGCCAGATCAACGTCACCGAGATGGAGATCCGCCGCGAGTTGGTCGTGCACTTCTCGGTCCATGCCGGCGGCGATGCCACCGAGATGCTCGTGTTCATGAACATGATCAAGGACCTCGAACGGATCGGCGACTACAACAAGAACATCTTCGACCTGGCCGAGGAAGGGGTGTCGTTTGCTGAAGCCGATGATTTGGAGCGCATCCTGGGCTTCCGCGACGAGGTCTCGTCCCGCATCGCCCTGATGGGCGAGATTCTGACCGAGCGTGACGAGGAGCGGGCCCGGGCCTACATAGCCCGGGGGGACGAGCTACGCCGTGAGTTTGACGCCCTGGTGAGTGAGCTAGTCCACTCCACCGGCCCGGCCCTGTACGCGGTGCCCCGGGCGCTGCTCTACCGGTTCCTGAAGCGCGTGACCGCTCACTCCCTGAACGTGGTCAGTGCCGTGGTCATGCCAGTGGACCGGCTGGACTACTTCGACGAGGACGTCGAGGACCGGGACTGACTGTTCCGAGATCAACTGGTCCGGTGTCGGGCGACCAGCCCTAGGGTCGGTGACCATGCGCATCCTCGTTACCAACGACGACGGGATTTCCTCTCCGGGCCTTGGTGCCCTAGCCGGCGCGGTGGCCGCCGCCGGGCATCAGCCGGTAGTGGTCGCGCCGTCCACCGACTGGAGTGGCGCGTCGGCCTGTCTCGGTCCCATCGATGACCCTGGCCGGGTCGCGGTCGACGAGGTGAGAGTCGGTTTGCCAGACGGTGAGTCGTTGATCGGGTTCTCGGTGGCTGCGCCCCCAGCGCTGATCACCATGCTGGCCAGTTTGGGCGGATTCGGCGATCCACCCAAAGCGGTAGTAGCCGGCATCAACCGGGGACCCAATACCGGACGCTCAACCCTGTTCTCGGGAACCATTGGGGCCGTCCTGGCTGGTGAGCGCTTCGGCTGGTCAGGTTTGGCGGTCAGCCTGGACGTAGCCCCGTCCGGAAACGGCGACCTCGGGCCGTATCGCGAACCCCACTGGCAGTCGGCCGCCGATCTGGCCCAGACCATGGTGTCCTGGATAGTCGAGGCGCCACCCCGGACCGTGCTCAACCTCAACGTGCCGGACAGGCCGACGTCGGAAACCAGGGGCCTGCGGTGGGCCGACTTAGCACCAGTGGGAGGTGTGCGGACCGTTATCACCGGACAGGATGAGGTCGGCCTTCGCCTCGACCTGGTGGCCAACGACCTGCCGGTGCCCGAGGGTTCGGACAGCGACCTGCTGCGAAAAGGTTGGGCCACGGTTACTTCACTGGCGCCAACCCATGCCGCATCAGCGGACCTTCCGCTCGACGAGTGGGCGACAGGGTGGCGGGGCCGGCCGGATTCGGGCGGAGTCTCCGACTGAGGGCCCGGGTGGAGGATCAGCCGCGGTACCGGATTCGAGTCGCCGATGGGTGCTGCATCGGCTACCGCTACGAGAGGTAGTCCAGCCCCCACACCTAGGGTCGGGGCCCCGTAGCCTCCGAGCCGTGGACGGTGACGCATTGGGGGCAGGATCCTCTCCGGCTGACAGGCCCCGAATCACCGTTAGTCCTTTCACCCGCTTTGCCCGGACGCACGTGTTCGGGGCGGTGTCCGATGCCATGGTCGCTGTCGCCCTAGCGGGCTCGATCTTCTTCTCAATCGACCCGGATGCTGCCCGGTGGCGGGTGTCCCTCTACCTCGTACTAACCATTGCCCCCTTCGCCGTGGTCACCCCCCTGATTGGCCCGCTGGTCGACAGCGTGCGTGGAGGGCGGCGGGGGATGATCCTCCTCACCGTCCTGGGACGCGGCGTCGTTGCCTGGCAGATGGTTCTTCACCTGGACGGCCTGCTGCTGTTCCCGCTGGCCTTCGGGTTACTGGTTCTCCAGAAGGGCTACTCGGTGGCCAAGAGCGCGGTAGTACCGTCGCTGGTCCGTAACGACCTACAGCTGGTGGAGGCCAACGCCAAGCTGGCCCTCCTGAGCGCCGTGGGCAGCATGGTGGGCGCTGGGATCGGTGGTCTCGCCCTGCTGGTCGGGCCGACGGCTCCCGCCATGGTGGCCGTAGGGGCCTACGCCCTGACTCTGCTGTTCGCCCTCCGGCTCCCCAAGGTGGTGGTGGCGCCCGCTCCGGCCACGGCCGGCGAGCGGGCCGAGCTTAGGAAGCGGGGCATCCGGGCCGCTTCGGTAGCCATCGGGACATTCAGGGCCGTAGTCGGCTTCACCACATTTCTCTTGGCCTTCGAGTTCCGGGGCGGCGCGGAAGGGGTGCCGATTGACGGCGCGGGACGGGCGGCCGGGGCGTCCACCGGTCTGGTGCGGGGTCAGGATGTCCTAGGCAGCCCTGCCGCGCCAGCCTGGCACTTCGGCCTGGTGCTCCTTTCGGTGGGTGTCGGGGCGTTCCTGAGCGCCCGGTTGGCACCGGTGGTGCGACGGCGGCTGTCCGAGGAGCGGATCATCCTGAGTGTCCTGTTCCTTGGGTGTGCCGGCTCGGTACTCTCGGCCTGGTTGGGCGGCCTGCGTGGGGCGGTGGTCATCGGCGGGTTGGTGGCTTTCTGCAGCGGAACAGCCAAGTTGGCGTTCGACTCGTTGGTTCAACGCGACGCCCCGGGTGCCAACCACGGCCGGTCGTTCGCCCGCTTTGAGGGCCGATTCCAGCTGGTGTGGGCCGTGGGGGCCTTTCTGGCCGTCTTCCTCCCCCTCCAGGTGGAGCACGGATACAGCATGGTGGCCGTGGCCATTCTGGTCGCCCTCTGGTGGTTCCGTCAGGGGACCCGTCCGGCACCGCCGGTCGTCACCCCGGAGGACCCCGACCGGCCAGACGGGCAGTTGGGCTTCTGGCGGCGCGACACCTCCTGACCGTCTGGCTTTCGTCGGCGCGCCGCACCGCAACCGACCAGAGTCCGGTAAGCGGGCTAGCCGTTGTCGGGTAGGTCGATGCGGGCCAGCCAGAGGCCAGGAGCGTCGACCTCAGCCGGAGTGGGCAGGTGCCTCTTGTCTGACCACAACCGGGCCAGGCCGTCGGCCCCGTTGCGGTCCACCACACCATCCACAAAGGCTGTCCCCCGGTCGACCTGTTCCTGGGTGAGGTCGAGGCCCAGGATCCGTTCCACGAACCGGTCGGCCTCCCCGGTGCCGACCCGCCGTCGCCGGACAGCCTCAGTGACCTGGCGGTACGACCCGATGAGGCTGCCTCCGACGTCGTCCATCACGTGGTCCACATAGCCGATGACCAGGGCAACCAAGGCCTCCAGCCTGGGCAATAACTCCTCCTGTTCGGGGGAGCGGACTGCACCCAGCACCATCTCTGGGTCCAGCACCTCGTGGAGGCGGGCCAGGGCTTCGGGACCACCGGAGAGGTCCACGTCGCCTAACCGCTCCTGGAGCTCCGACGGGTCGTTGCGGAACGCCCCGGCGTGCCGGGACAGCAGGTCAACGAGGACGGCCCGTAAGT
The DNA here is from genome assembly GCA_022452035.1 of Acidimicrobiales bacterium. NCBI lineage: Bacteria > Bacillati > Actinomycetota > Acidimicrobiia > Acidimicrobiales > Acidimicrobiales bacterium. The sequence continues at coordinate 47,286 of JAKURV010000002.1, forward strand.
GGGGGACACCGAGTACCGCGTGGTGGGCGACCTCGTGGAGGCAGATCCAGAGCCGGAGGTCCTCGGCGGGGAGGCTCCAGTCGTCAGCAAACGCGGCCACGTTAGGGGCCACAACCAGGATCTCGTCCCCTTCCCGGGGGATGGGGAGGTCGTAGGAGCCGAGGTTCCGGGTGGCTAGCCGTCCGACCATGGTCCCGGTGGTGACGGAGGCCATCAGAGGGGCCATAGCGGCCACCAGGCCGGACAGCCAGTCTGCCGACGGGTGGGTCGTGGGGTCGTCGGACACCACCTCGATACCTCCTGGGCCGAATGCTGACAGGCCGGCCGCCGGATCGTCAGGCACCTCTGTCATGCGGGCCAGGTAGGGGCGGTAGGCGTCGACGGAGGCCGAGGCCCAACCGGCCCGGGTAACTGGTCGGACGCCCAAGGTTCCCGAACGGGACACCGTTAGGCCGGTTCGGTCGGCGACGTTGAGTTCGGCCACCCGGACCAGCGACTCGTACTCCATACGGACCACAGGTTCCACGTTCGGCTCGCTGGTCCCTTCGGAGGCGACGGCCATGGCTATTTGGCGGGCCGGATCCTGTCCACCGGAGCCGCCCATACTGGGGAGGCCTGGTATACCGCTGCCGGGTGTTACACCGAAGGCCTGGAAGAGCGCGGCGAAAGGATCGGCGTCGCCGCCGGGGCGGTCCCGGTCGTCGGGAGGTTGTGGTGGATCCTCGGGGCTCACACGGGCACTCTATGGCGATGGAGTCAGCGCATTTCCTGCGGGTAGGAGCCCAGCCGGCGGGTCTGGAGGGGCCCGGTAGTCGGGCCCTCGGAGGCCTCCGATGAGGGTCGTCGTCACGGGCTCCACCGGCGCCGTCGGGCGCCGGGTCTGTGCCCGCCTGGCCGCTACCGGGCACGACGTCTTGGGGTTGGACCGTCGCTCCAGCGTTCCGCCCGCTCCCGGAGTGGAGATCCGGCTGGTGGACCTGGCGGTGGCCGACTTACGTAATCTCCTGGTCGAGGCTGACACCGTCGTCCACCTGGCGTCCGGGGTGACGGCGGCTGATCTGGGAGTCAACACCGGCCACGACCGGTTGGCCGTTATGGAGCGCCTCTTGGCTGCGGCGGCCGACGTGGGGGTTGAGCACCTGGTGGTGAGGTCCTCGGCCATGGTCTACGGCGCCTGGCCGGACAACCCGGTGCCGCTGACCGAGGACGCGCCGGTGCGGCCGTGCCCCGACTTCCTGTTTGCTGTGCACCGGGCCCGTCTAGAGGAGATGGCCACAGCGTGGGCCGACGGGGGCGGACAAGGTTCCGGTGCCGGTTCGTCGGGCTCGCGAATCCTGACCGTGCTACGACCGGCGGTGACGGTCGCCGAGGAACGCCCCGGGGGCCTAGCCAGCGTGGTGGGAGCCGCAGCGTCGATCCGCAGCGACGAGGGAGAACCCCTCGGCCAGTTTTTGCACAGCGACGACTTGGCCGATGCTGCGGTGTGCGCAGTAGAGGCCCGTCACAACGGCCCGCTGAACGTGGCACCAGACGGCTGGATCGGTGTCGACGTGATGGCCGAGTTGGGAGGGCCGGGTCCGCGCCTGCGCCTTCCGGGCCGCCTGGCTGTGCTGGTGGGCCGGGTGCTGTTTGCTGTCGGCCTCTCGCCGGCACCCCCTGGGGTCTTCCCATACTCGGTGCACCCGTGGGTGGTGTCCAACGACCGCCTACGCGACCTGGGGTGGGAGCCGTCGCACTCCAACGAGGAGGCCTACGTGGCCGGGCATGAGCCGGGGATCCTGGACCGGATGGACGCCCGGGCCCGCCAGCAGGCGTCGCTGGTTGGGGCGGGGATCCTGGCCGTGGGACTGGTCTGGCTGCTGTTGCGGTTGGCACGCGGCCGGTCGGTCGATCGGCGAAGGTGACGTCGTCACCGGGTGGGCCGACGGTACCGGAGGCTTCCGGACAGGACTGGACGCTGCGACCTGCCGGTCCGTTGGGCACCGTACGATTGCGCCCCATGACAGCAAACCCGGGCAGGTCCGACGAGACGGATCCCGAGACCCGGTTGGAACTCACAGCGGACCCACTACCGGTTGAAGGGTTGATCCGCTGGGTCGCCCGACCCGACTGCGGTGCGGTGCTCGTGTTCTGCGGAAACGCACGCGACCACGCCGAGGGTCGCCCCGGGGTGACGGCCCTGGAATACGAGGCCTACGACGCCCAGGTAGTCCCTCGCCTGGGACGGATCGCCGACGAGGCTCGCCGGCGGTGGCCGGACCTGGGCCGTGTAGCCCTAGTTCACCGGACCGGTCCGTTGGAGGTTGGTGAGGCCGCCGTAGTGGTGGCCGTGTCATCACCCCACCGGGACACGGCGTTTGAGGCTGGGCGCTGGTGCATCGACACGCTCAAGGCCACCGTTCCGATCTGGAAGAGCGAAACGTGGGACGGTGGCGAGAGCTGGGGGACGGACGCCCAGCACATTGTCGACGTCGAGGGGTCAAACGGCCCGGTCGGCGGGGTGGCACAGTGAACCCGGCCGTCCTATTCCTGATCGGGGGGGCTGGCCTGGCGGTCGTGCTCTCGATCGTGGTGTGGCTGTTCAGCCGGCCACGGACCACGGTCGAAGACCCCAACGAGTTGCGGCGCACGCTGCGGTCCCTGCGGTCGTCGTCGCCGGGCTCCGCGACGCCGGTACACGGCGACGGTGGCCTCCGCGTCCTGGGCCGGGAGGACTGGGATGCCCAACCGGGTCGGCCTGAAGACCAGCGGGACGGCTAGGAACCCTTCGTGGCACGGGACTTGGCGATCGACCTGGGGACGGCCAACACGCTGGTCTACGCCCGCGGAGAGGGGGTGGTGCTGGCCGAGCCGTCGGTGATCGCCATCAACGAGCGGACGGGTGACGTCCTGGCCATGGGTGACGAGGCCTGGCACATGATCGGGAGGACCCCGGAGCACGTTGTGGCCAAGCGGCCACTACGCAAGGGGGCCATCACCGAGTTCGAGGTCACCCAGCGGATGGTCCGTCTACTGCTGGAACGGGTCGGTGTGAGCCGTTTTAACCGTCCCAAGGTGTTGGTCTGCGTGCCGTCGGCCATCACCGCCGTGGAGCGTCGGGCGGTGACCGAGGCGGCCCGAAAGGCCGGGGCCGCCGATGCGCAGCTAATCGAACAGCCGATGGCGGCGGCCATCGGCGCCAACCTCCCGATCAGTGAGCCGGTGGGGAACATGGTGGTCGACATCGGTGGGGGAACCTCGGAGTCGGCCTTGCTCTCGCTAGGGGGCGTAGTGGCTCTCGAGGCGGTCCGGGTCGGCTCCTTCGACATCGACGCCGCCATCCAGGCCTACGTGCGCCGCGAGTACGGGCTGGCCATAGGTGAGCGCACCGCCGAGGAGATCAAGTGGCACATTGGCTCAGCGGCTCCTACTCCGGACGAGGGGCGGGCCGAAGTGAAGGGTCGCGAGCTCATGAGCGGCCTTCCCAAGACGGTGATCTTGACGCCAGCGGAAATCCGCATAGCCATCGACGAGCCGGTGTCGGCCATAGTGGAGTCCGTGGTGGCCTGCCTGGCCCAGGCGCCGGCCGAACTGGCTCAGGACCTACTGGCCCAGGGCATCTGCCTAGTAGGAGGCGGGAGCCTCCTGCAGGGGCTCGACACCCGTCTGTCGGAAGAGACCGGCGTCCCGGTGGTTCCGGTGGCCACGCCGATGGAGTGCGTAGTGATGGGAGCCGGCCAGTGCATCGAGTCATTCGAGGCGATGCGGGCCATGTTCATGGAGGGCCGTCGCTAGGAATCCCCGGTCGGTGGCCCTTCCGGCTCGACGCCCAGGAGGTCCTCGGCGGCCTGCCGGACCTGCCAATCCCGATCGTTGAGGGCAGACCGAAGGGCGGCCTCCACGTCATCCCCTTCGAAGGAAGCCAGGGCCAGGACGGCGCGTCGCCGGACGGTCGGACGGTCCGAGAGCCCGGCTAGGACGGACGCCCGTCCGCCCGCATGCCCGACGGCGCCGAGGGCGGCCACTGCGGCCTCGCGGCACAGAGAATCGTCGTGGCCGTCGGCCGGTTTGGACGTCCCGGCAACGACGGAGAGAGGACCGACCGTGTGGTCAGACCACTCCGGGTGTTCGCCGGCCGCCCAGCAGGCCACCTCGACCACCGACCGGTCGCCGTCAGCTAGCAGAGCCACGAGGGCCTCCCGGTGAACGTCGCTGCCGGGAGCCCGCCCGGCAAGGACCTCGAGAGCCCGTCGCCGAACCGCGGGATCGGGGTCCGTGAGGCCGTTGGCCAACTCGGGATCGCGGAGGCCGTCGGTCGTCCGGTCCCCCGCCATGCGGTGGAGAGCACCCAGGGCGGCCGCCCGCACCACGGGCTCCGGATCGGACAGCAGGGCACGAGCTCCAGCAGGGTCTCCGTGGTGCCCGGCCAGGACGGCCCGGCGCCGCCGGATCGCCACCTCCGCGTCGGGGGCGGCACCGTGGTGAACGTGACGGCCACTCGGGATCCGGTCGTCCGGACCGGCTGAGGCCACGGTCAGCCGATGGCCTGCTCGAGGAGGAACCCGGAAAGGAACACCACGAGGCCGATGATCGTGGCGGTGGCCACCCCAGCAACCACCACGAAGACGGTCAGCAAGACCAACGAACGAAGCCGGTGCCACCAGCGGATATGGGCCCGACGGCCGGTGACCACCCGTCGGGGCGGCTGGAACCAGACGCCCAGGCGGGCCCCGGGACTCCACGGTCGGTCCACAGCGAACTCCAGGTCCCCCGAGGGGGGAATCTGCGACCGGCGGGCCAGCAGGAGGCGAACCGTTGGCCGGTCGGGGAGACCGGAGCCGTACCGAAGTCCGATGCTCGATCGGGTCGTGTCCGTGGCAGGCTGGGCCGCCACCGGCGAGAACCGGCGGATCGCCCCGTAGCCGACGGCGCCCAGGACCAGCACCATCAACGACCAGGACACGAACACCGGGGTCGGGATCGACCCGTCCAGCGGCGGGAACGGCAACTCCACGACGAGCAACCTACCCGTGAAGAGCCCCGCGGACGGGGGCGGTGCACGGCGCCCACGGATGCTGGTCGGGTTCCTGGTACTCCTCGGGGTGGCCGCCGCCCTGCTCCTGACGTTCGTGCGGCTGCCCTATTTCGTGTTCAGCCCCGGGTCCGTTCAGTCGCTGAGCGACCGGGTGGTCGTCACCGTGGGCCAGCGTTTCGAGCCGGTCGGCGAGGTGTACTTCACCACGGTCCGACAGGACTCCACGGTCAACGGCTGGGAGTACCTGGAGGCCCGGATCAGGGGTTCGTTGACCTTGCTCGAGGAGGATCTGGTCCTCGGCGATCGGACCCGAAACGAGAATCGGGCCTTCAACCTGGACCTGATGCGGGTATCCAAGTCGACGGCAGTGGCCGCCGCCCTTCGCCACCTGGGGGTCGACCCATACGAGGCCACCGGAGTGGGCCTGGCCCAGGTAACAGGACCCTCCATCGGGCTGCTGACCACCGACGACGTGATCGTGGCCGTGGACGGCGAGCCGATCCGGGTCGTCAAGGACCTTGTGGCGGGCATCGGGACGCACCACCCCGGGGACGTGGTGGCTCTGGAAGTGGAACCGGTCCGGGGTGGACCGTCCCGGACTGTCAAGGTTGTCCTGGGGGCCCGTGAGGACGATCCGTCGATTGGCTTCCTGGGGGTAGTCCCCCAGACCCGGTGGGAGGACGTGGAGGGCCTCCCCATCGACGTGCGCGTGAACACCGGCCGGGTGGGCGGCAATTCGGCCGGCCTGGCCCTTGCCCTGTCCATCCTGGACCTGGTGACGCCCGGCGAGTTGACCGGGGGCCTACGGGTGGCGTCGACGGGGACCATTGACATCGACGGCAACGTGGGCCCGATCGGCGGGATCATCCAGAAGGTGGTGGCGGCCCGGGAGGCGGGGATCGACCTTTTGCTGGTGCCGACGGGCGAGTTGACCGACGCCCGACACCACGCCGGGGACCTGGCCGTCGAGGGAGTGGACAACCTGGCCGACGCCTTGGCCGCCTTAGCCCGCCACGGGGGTCACACCACCGACCTGGCGCTTCCGTGAGGCAAGGCGTCATCGGGCTTCCACAACACATACCGGGGGGCATGGCAGATCCGTCCCCGTCGTGAGAGTTCGGCTCGCTGTCCTCGGTCCGGCGTGTCGGCCGTAGGCTCCCCACATGCGCCCTGAAGACGCCCCACCGCCTGAAGACGCCCCACCGCCCGGGCCGCGTCCCTTCCTCCTTCGTCGCCGGCGACCGCCCCGGGGGTCGCGCAAGATCCGCCTGATAGTTGGCGGAGTCGTATCGGCGTTCTTCGTTCTTCTGCTCTCCCTGCGAGGAATCGCCGGCTTCTGGACCGACTACCTGTGGTTCGACGCCCTGGGCCACGAGGACGTGTTCGTTTCGGTCCTGAGTGCCCAGGTGGTGCTGGTAGCCCTGTTCACTCTGCTGTTCTTCGGGATGCTGTACGGGAACCTGACGGTGGCCGACCGCCTGGCTCCCCGCGTCAGGCCACCCGGGCCGGAGGAGGACCTGCTGCGCGGCTACCACCTGTTGGTGGGTCGCCGGCGAGGGCTGGTGCGCCTCGTCCTGTCGGGTCTGTTTGCCCTCGTCGCCGGACTGGGCGTATCGGGCCGGTGGGAGGAGTGGCTGCTGTTCACCAACGGCGTGGACTTCGGCGTCACCGATGCCCAGTTCGGCCGAGACATCGGCTTCTACGTGTTCCGCCTGCCGTTCCTGAGCTTCGTGGTGGGCTGGCTGTTCGCCACGCTGATGGTGACGTTGGTGGTGACCACGATCCTGCACTACATCAACGGCGGGATCCGCTTGCAGACTGCCGGCGAGCGGGTCCAACCCCAGGTCAAGGCCCACCTGTCGGTACTCCTGGCTCTGATCGCCCTGGTGCGAGCCGCCGACTACTGGCTGGCCCGGTTCGAGCTAACCACCTCAGACCGGGGGGCCGTGATGGGGGCCACCTACACCGACGTGAAGGCCCAGCTACCGGCCATCCAACTACTGATCCTCATCTCCCTCTTCTCCGTGGTCCTGCTGATCGTGAACATCCGTCGCCGAGGCTGGGTGCTGCCCACCCTGGCCGTAGGGCTTTGGGCGTTCGTTGCCCTGGTGATCGGAAACATCTACCCGGCGGTCATCCAGAGCCTCCGGGTGGAGCCAGCCGAGTCGGAGAAGGAGGCGCTATACATCGGTCGCAACATTGAGGCGACACGGTTGGCCTTCGGCTTGGACAGCATCACCCAAGTGCAGCTCACCGACTTCGACAACGAGGTGACGGCAGCCGACCTGCGGGCCCACGGTGGCACAGTTCGCAACATCCGCACCCTGGATCCGTTGGTTGTCCAGGGGACCTTTGACCGCCTCCAGGGGGAGCGCGAGTACTACACCTTCACTGATGAGATGGACACCGACCGGTACACCATCGGCGGGGAGACCACCCAGGTCCTGCTTGGGACCCGTGAGCTGGAGCTGAACGAGACCCGGTCGTGGGAGAACCAGCACGTGGCGTTCACTCACGGCTACGGGGTGGCCATGGCTCCGGTCAGCCGGGTGAAGGGCTCGGGCGACCCGGACTTTCTGGTCGGGGACCTACCGGTGTCCATCGACCCGTCGGTGGAGGTGGTTCTGGACCGGCCCCAGTTGTACGTAGGTGAGGGCCTCAGCGGGTATGCAGTGGTCGGGGCCAGCCGCGACGAGGTGGATTACACCGACGAAAACCAGGAGACGCGAACCGTCCGGTACGCCGACATTGGCGGTGACGGCGGCGTGGCCATGGGTTCGACGATCCGTCGAGCGGCGTTCGCCCTGCGGTTCGGCCAGCTGGAGCCGCTGATCTCCAACTTCATCACTGGGGAATCCCGGGTGTTTTACGTGCGCGACGTGCGCGACCGGGTCGAGAAGCTGGCCCCCTTCCTCCACTTCGACGCCGACCCCTACCCGGTACTGGTGGACGGCCGGATCATCTACGTGGTGGACGGCTACACGACCACCGACCGGTTCCCGTACGCCCAGACTGCCTCCACGGTGAACCTGCCAAGGTCCAGCGGCCTCCGACACGATCTCAACTACGTCAGGAACTCGGTGAAGGCCACAGTCGACGCCTTCACCGGCGAGGTCATCTTCTACGTCGTGGACCCCGAGGATCCTCTGGTGTCCGCCTACGGCTCGGCATTCGAGGGCCTGTTCACCCCAGCGTCAGAGATGCCTAGTTCCCTTGTTGGCCACCTGCGGTACGCCGAGGACCTCTTCCGGGTCCAGACCGAACTGTGGGGCAGCTACCACGTTGACGACACCGAGAACTTCTACCAGCGGGCGTCAGAGTGGTCGGTGTCTCAGGACCCGGGACGGACCGGTGAGGGAGCGGCCAACCTAACCGTGGTGGACGAGCAGGGCTTCAAGGTCGGGACCCGGCACAAGCGGATGGCGCCTTACCGGGCCATGGTCGACCTTCCGGGGGGTGACCAGACCGAGTTCGTGATCATGCGGGCCTACGTACCCCTTGACGAGGACGACGCCCGCAAGGAACTGGCGGCCTACATGGTGGGACGCAGCGACGGTGACCGATATGGCGAGTTGGTCGTGTACAGGCCCCCATCTTCAAACTTCGATGGACCGGCCCTTGCCGAGGAGCGGATACGCAACGATGAGGAGGTGGCCAGCCTCCAGACGCTGCTCAGCCAACGGGGGTCTTCGGTGTTGTTCGGCGAGTTACTGCTCGTGCCGATCGAGGACTCGATCCTTTACGTGCGACCGTTGTACGTGCAGGCCGAGGGGGATTCCACGGTGCCGGAACTGGAGCGCGTCATTGTCGCCGTGGGTGAGAAGGTCGTGATGGCCAACTCGCTGCAGGAGGCACTGGAGGATCTCACCGGGGCGCGCCTGGACGCCCTGTTCGCCGGGATCAGCACCGGGGCGAGCACTTCGGAAGTTGAGGACGATCCGGAACTCGCGACGGATGGCGGGTCGGACGACGTCGTTACGGGCTCCGATGGAGGCTCGTCGGTGGAAGGCGACCTTCCAGAGGACGTGGACGCCCTCCTGACCGAGTTGGCCGACCTCCAGCGGGCCTCGGCCCGGGCGTTGGCCCGGGATCCTGCCGACTGGTTGGAGTTCGGACGGATCCAGGCCCGGATCCAGGACCTACTGGAGATCTTGGAGGGATCAGTCTCCGACGAATAGACCCGGCCGATGAGGCGAAGGCCGCTCGGACGGACGATCAGTCGACGGGTTGCCAGCCGCTGGCCCGCCGTGGCGAATCGGCACCCGGGGTGGGATCGGAGCCGGTGCGAGCCCGAGCCGGAGAGTCGGCGGTGAGGTCGATGAACGACTCGTCGCCGGCTAGGTCGGGAGTGGGGATCGGCGCGACAGCTTCGTCGCTCAGGGCTACGCCGGCGCTGTGGGCCACCTCTGCAATGCGGGCATTGAGCTCAACGGTGACCCGCGACAGTTCGGCAGACAGGCGGGCCACCTGAAGCCGGAGGTCCATAACGTCGCTGGCCTGGTCGTCGACGGTTGCCGTACCCAGGGAGCGCGAGTCGTGCTCGACGACGTCGACTCTCTCGGTCAGGTCGCGTATCGCGTTCACCATGTCGAGCAGGGTCTGGTCGGTGGCCGGAGGTTCGGCACGGGTGCGGGAGCGACGGAGGGCCATGGGTCGACTGTATCCACGGGTCGATGCGGCGATCCGGCATCCCGGGGCGTTTGTCGCAGCCCGGGTCTAGATCCCGGCCGTGACTACCCTCCCCGCCGTGGAACCGATTCGGAATCCAGGGCCCGGTCGCAGCACCGGCCAGAGACGGTGGTCGATAGTCGTCGTCATCTGGCTGCTCGGTGTCGTTGCCGTCGGATGTGCCGGACACGACGGCCGGGACATGGTGGCCAACGGAATCGGGCACAGCCCTGCTCCCACCAAGCCACCGGGTGGGGCCTCGGGCCTGGAGGGAGACCTGGTGTCAGGCCTGACGGTGTCCGAGGAGCGGGCTCGGGCGGCTACTGACCCGACGGTCGGGTCGGTGGTCCTGGAGGTCGCCTCAGGGGTGGTTGGGGTTCGGGCCCGGTACGACGTGACCTATCCGCAACTGGACGGCCTGTGGCCCGGCGACCCGGTAAACGTGGCACTCCGCCAGCCGGTCCTGGCCGAGATCGCTCAGTTCGGTGACGAGGTCGGCAGGCTGGAAGAAGAACTACCCGACGCTGGGAGGACGGGTGGGTCGAGCACCCTCACCGGAGGGGCGGTGGTCCACCACCTCGACAACCGGTTGGTTAGCGCGGTGTACGACCTGAATTCGGTAGTGGACGGAGCGGCCCGGCCGGCTGAGGTAGTGGGCTCAGCGCTGGTGGACCTGGCGACTGGCAGGACCCTTTCGATTGGGGACCTCTTCCTATCCGGGAGCCCGTGGGTCGAGACGGTGGCGATCCTGGCCGGGCGGGACCTGGCATCCCAGTTCGGCGAAGGGGTTCTGTGGGGGACTGAGGGTTCCGACACTTCCCAGGTAGGGGGGCCGGGTCTGATACCGGAGCCGAGGACGTTCGCCGTGTTCGGAATCTCGGCGACCGCCCTGATCCTTCGGTTCGAGCGCTACCAGGTGGGCCCCGGGGCACTGGGCACCCCCGCAGTTCGGATTCCGTGGTCGTGGCTGGATGGCCTGGTGGACCCCGACGGTCCGGCCGGCTCCTTCGTGGGCTGAGCGCCGGTTCAGTCGCCTGATCCAGGCGCATGGTCGATGCTGACCACCTCTGCCCGGTCGGCGATGGCGGCCAGGACCTTGGCTAACTCCACCTCATCGAGGCCCCGGACGTCGATCGTTGTCTGGCGTTCGCCGTTCCGTTCGGCGGTGGCCACGGCCATGATCCGTCCACCGACCGACTCAAGACCACCAAACAGGGCGTCCAGGGTGCCGCTGCCCGGCCGGTAGTGGATCTCGAAACGCCGCCTGGATCGGCGAAACAGGACGTACGGCTTCAGGGGGCCGAAGGTGACGACGACGACCAGGGTCATGGCGCCGGCCACGGTGGCCACCAGGTAAAGGCCCATAGCGGCAGCTACCCCGAAGGCGGCGGCCATCCACAGTGTGGCCGCCGTGGTGATGCCGGTCACGGTGAACCCGCTGCGGATCATGGCACCGGCACCGATGAAGCCAATGCCGGTTACCACTTGGGCGGCGACTCGGGACGGGTCGTTCTGGTCGCCAATGACGCCGTAGGCGCCAGCCACCGTGAACAGGGCGGCTCCGAGGGCGACCAGGGAGTGGGTGCGTAGTCCAGCCGTCTTGTGACGGGTCTCGCGTTCCAGGCCGAGGACCGCTCCTAGGGCCAGTGCTAGGCCAAGACGTCCGATCAGTTCGAGGGAGCTCGGTGTGTCCACGAAGTCGAGCCTGCCACAACGGGTCCGGTGGACCGGAGAGGGTTGCCCAGCCGGGCTCAGCCCCAGCGGCTGGAGTGGGTGAGCTCCTCGGCGGGGAGCCGGATGTCAAACCGTTCGCGGACCCGGGTGTCGAAGTCAGGGGGCACGTGGGCCGGGAAATGGCTTGATAGCACCTCGCGGGCCAGCAGCCGGGCCCGCTCGTCGACCGATGAGGCACCGGCGTCAAACCAGTCGTCCGGGCTCAGCCGGTCTCCGACCTCTGGGTAGATGTACTCGGACTGCATGATGGAAAGCGTCTGGTCCTGACCCAGAAAGTGGCCGTCGCCGTGGATGACCGACCGAATGGTTTCGACTGAGAGTTTGTCCGGTGTGACCTCGATGCCCCGGATGGTCCGGTTGACGGCGCCCAACATGTCGTTGTCGATCACCAGGGCCTCGTACGAGCAGGCCAGAATGCTGGCCAGCATCCCGGCAGACTCGTAGACGAGATTGGCTCCCGCGTGGCCAGCCAATGCGACGGTGAGCCCCTTTTCGTGGCCGGCCTGGTTGTCGGGCATCTTGGAGTCGGCCATGCCGGCGGCCACCCCGGACGGGAGGCCCAGCCAGTTAGCGACCTGGGCGGCCGCCGCGTTCAGCACCGCCTCCTCGCCCGAACCCCCGCTCATAGCGCCGGTACGGAGGTCGGACACGAAGGGCCACAAGCCCATCACGCACGGATGACCGGGGTTCATCAGGTTGACGCAGGTCAGGGCGGACAGACACTCGGCGAGGGCCTGGGCCAGCGAGCCGGCCAGGGCAGCGGGCGAGGTAGCGCCAGCCTGGCCGGCCGACAGCAGATTGATGGGCATACCGGTGCGTACCTGGGCGACCATGGACCGCACGGCGTCCTCGGCATAGCGCAGCGGCGGCACCACGAAGGTGTTGTTGGCTACACAGAACGGGCGCTTGGCGAACGACCCGGACTGGCCGCCGAGCATCTCGTCGAACATGTCGACGACCTCATGCACGTGTTCGGGCTGGAAAAATGAGGTGCCCATCGGCTTGGTAGTACCCATCGCCACTGCGTAGGCGGTGTTCACGTCGAGATTGCGGGCCTCGACCATGTCGCGGGCTACCAGCGTGCGGACGTGAAAATGGACGTGCTCGAGGGTGTCTACGAGACGGGCCACGTCGTAGACGTCCTGGAGGTCAGATGGACGGTGCTTCCTCGTCTCGTGCTCGTAGACCGACACAGCGGCTCCCCCCGTGCCGAAGTGGACCCGGTCACCGCCCACCTCGATGGAGCGGTCGTCGTCGAAGCCGTGCCAGGTGAACGACTTGGCCGCCATGTCCACGGCGTCCTCGACCAGTGAGCGCGGGAAGTGGAGTCGCCCATCCTCGTCGACCCAGCCTCCGGCTGGGACGACAACCTCGATGAATTCGGGTATGGGCGACCCCATACCGAACTCGTCGAGCAAGGTGAGCGCTGTGTCGTAGACGGTGCGGCATTCTGAGTCGGTGAGCGGCTTGTAGGCGCCGCCTGACAACCCGGGCCGGACCGCCTTCTCGTCGTCGGCAAGGCCGGCGGCGCGCGCCGCTACCCGAGCGGCTCGTCCACCGGCCCGGCCAGTGCGCTTTTCGGAAGCGCTCATGCCCGCACCCGTTCATTGGCCGGGTCGTGGGCCGCCTCGGCTAACACGGTGGCCGTGTGGCGCTCGCCGAACAGGGTGACCTCAAACTGTGAGCCGGGGGCCTCGAAGGCCGGGTCTACGTAGGCGAAGGCCAGGGACCTCCCGACGGTGTGCCCCCACGTGCCGCTGGTAGTTACACCCATGCAGAGGCCGCCGTCTCCCGACGGGTCGTAGCAGGGCTCGTTGCCCCGACAGTCGGAGTCGGTGGCGTCGACCTCGCAGTAGATAAGGACCATGTCGAGTTTTGTGCCATCGGGCCCGCCGGCTTCCCGGCGGGCCAGCGTGGCGTCCCGGCCGAGGAAGTCCCGGCCGGATTCTAGGTCGACGAAGCGTTCGAGGCGGGCCTCGATGGGCGTGATCTCGGTGGTGAGCTCGCCACCCCATGCCTTGTAGGCCTTCTCGAGCCGTAGGACGTTCATGGCCGACGAGCCGAAGTGGACCATGCCGTGGGGTTCGCCGGCGGCCACCAGGGCGTCGTATAACTGGGGCATCTCGTCGATGGGGTGGTGGATCTCCCAGCCCAGTTCGCCGACGTAGCTGACCCGGAGGGCGGTGCTCGGCACACCGGCCACGGTGACCTGCTGGCAGGTCAGCCACGGCCACGCCTCGTTGGACAGGTCAGCGTCGGTGCAGGCGCCGAGGACGTCACGGGCCCGGGGGCCGGTGACGGCCAGGATCCCCATTTGGTCGGTCCAGTCCTCGATGGTGACGTCCTCGGCGGGCAGCACGTGCTGTTCCAGCCAGTCCCGATCGTGTGTGGTGCCGGCAATGGCCGAGTTGAGGTAGAACCGGTCGCTGTCCATGCGGGTGACGGTCATCTCGCACTCGATCCCGCCCAACTCGGTGAGCATGTGGACGAGGCGGATTCCCCCCTGTCGCTTCGGGAGCCGGTTGGCTGAGAGCCGTTCGAGCAGGGTCTCGGCGTTGGGGCCGGATACTGCGAACTTGGCGAAGGCTGTGAGGTCGGCGATTCCGACGCGGTCGCGCACGCCGCGGCACTCGGCGCCAACGATGTCATGGGCGTTGGAGCGGCGCCATGAGTACTCCTCGGGGTCGCCGTAGTAGCGGGGGCGCTCCCAGCCCCAGACGTCTTGCCACTGGGCGCCAAGGGCGTCGAGTCTCTCTGCGATGGGGGTGCGCTTCAGGGGTCGTCCGGCAGATCGGTATTCGCCGGGCATGCGCACCTGGTACATCTCGTGGTATTCGTCGACGGACTTGTCGATCGTGTACTGCAGGTCAGACCACGGGCCGAACCGGCGGGGGTCCATTTCTCGCACGTTGATTTCGGTCTGGCCGTGGACCATCCACTGGGCGAGGTACTTCCCAGCGCCCGGCCCCTGGGTGATGCCGATCGACGCGCCAGCGCAGAACCAGTAGTTGTGGTGCCCGGCGGCCGGGCCCATGAGGTAGCCGCCATCCGGGGTGTGGGTGATTGGACCGCTGACTACCTGCTTGATGCCGGCCTCGGCAAACACCGGGAATCGCTCGGCCGACACCTCCAACCACGGGGCCAACTGGTCGAGGTCGGGCGAGGTGAGGTGGAAGTGGAGGTTCCAGTCGATTCCTTCGAGCCCGTAGGTGATGGAGTCGCGTGTCTCGTAGGGGCCGATGAGCAGGCTGTCGATCTCACGCCGGTAGTAGCACGACGAGCGGGGGTCGCGGATGACGGGCATCTCGACCTCACAGGCCTTCATGGCGTCCAGCGGTTCGGTGATCAGGTACTGGTGGATCATCGAGACGATCGGGACGTCGATGCCCGACATGGCACCAACCTGAGGGGCGTAGTGGCCGGCCGCGTTGACGACGTGGTCGCAGGTGACCTCGCCCTTGTCGGTGGTGACCCGCCAGCGGCCGTCGGACAGTTGGGACACCCCGGTGACCAGGGTATGACGGGCGATCTCAGCGCCCAGTTGGCGGGCCCCGGTGGCCATAGCGTTGGTGGAGCCGGTGGGGTCGGACCAGCCGTCCGCCGGGGTCCAGAAGCCGAGTACGACGTCGTCGATCGACTCCATGAGGGGGGCCTTCTGGCGGATGTCCTCGTGGCCGATGAGATGGGACTCGATGCCGATCTGGTCGAGCACGCCCTGGACGTACCGATACCACTCGGCCTGCTCGTGGTTGACGGCCAGGCGGATGGCTCCGCAGCCGTGCCAGCCGGTGGCCATGCCGGTCTCGGCCTCGAGCTTGGTGTAGAGCTCGGCGCCGTAGGCGTGGACCTTGGCCATGTTGAGGCTGCCGATGAAGTGGGGGACGAGGCCGGCAGCGTGCCAGGTGGAGCCGGAGGTGAGCTCGCCCTTCTCAATAAGCAGGGCGTCAGTCCAGCCCTCGTGGGCCAGGTGGTACAGCAGACCGACACCCATGGCGCCGCCGCCGATGATCACGCACTGCGCGTCGTTGCGCATGGGTGCTCCCGTGGGTGCTCGGACTCTTCCAATGACGGGCCGACCGTAGTCCTTCTGTCGACCGGTGCCGATGGTTCCTAAACTTTCCGGTTGTGAGCCCGTCCGCGGTCATCGGTCCCGACGAGATGGTTGCCGACCACCCGTGTACCGACCCCGACCTCTACGCCGCCGACCGCGGGTTGCTGGCCTACATGCTCCAGGACGTGCGGGCCCTAGCCCGTCTGGTATCCAAGGGCGCCGTCGACGTAGTCGAGTACGAGCCCCTGGTCTGGTTCGTCCACGGGCTGAAGCGTCGCTTGGTGCCGTGCGACCTGGCTCGGCTGGTCAACGGCCGGGATCTAGAGGTCGTGGGGTTCTTTGGCAGCCGTCGGCGGCAGTCCAAAGGAGGGGCCGAATCCGACGAAGATCCAATCGACGGACTGGACGCCCGGCTCACCCAGGAGTTTCGCCGGTATCCGGGTATCGCCAGCTACTCGACCATCGAGACGGTGGACGGCTTCTGGGCCAACCTCGTCCTGCACTCGGTTCCGTCTGATGCAGAGGACTGGCGAGGCAGTGAGGTCCACCGGGGGGCGGTCCGGATGTCGCCAACCCTCTACCGGGACGTCCGGATCCACAACGGGCAACTCGCAGGCGGCGTCGATTCGGCTAGCGAAATTGTGCTGCACGGGACCAAGTATTGGGACTACGGCTTGGTGCCGGACGCGCAGCCGACGTGGACGGCGGTACGAACGTGGTGAGGTCGACCACCCACCCGGTGGCCGGGCTACCCATGTACGACTGGCCTGAGGTACGAGACGCCGTCGATGCGCTGTGGTCGGCCATCGTGGAGCGACTGCGGGCCAATGGGATCGAGGCTCCTGACAGCGTCTGGCGACCGACGCGGTCAGAGGAACTGTGGGCGCATCCCGACCTGCTAATCGGGGAAACCTGTGGTTGGCAGGTAGTTGACGAACTCCGTGGCCGGATCGAAGTGCTCGGCGTCCTGGACCGTGGGGTGGACGGGTGCGAACCTGGCGACTACAGGTCGGTGGTGGTCTGCCGGAACGATGACTCGATCAATGCCCTAGAGGACCTTCGGGGCCGAACGGTGGCGACTAACGGGGACCGGTCACAGTCCGGATACGGGGCGCTGCTGGCCCTGTTCGCCCCGCTAGCCGTCAGTGGCCGGTTCTTCGACACCGTGGTCACTTCCGGTTCCCACCGTGCTTCTCTGCGGGCTGTTGCCGAGGGTCGGGCCGACCTTGCGGCCGTCGACGAAGTGTGCTGGCGCCTTGGTCTCGACCACGAGCCGGCCGTGGACAGCCTGCGGATTGTGGCCTGGACTGATCCGACCCCGGGACTGCCGCTGGTCACCGGGTGGGCCAGCGCCGGCCTACGTGATGCCCTGAACGAGGCGATCTCTGGGGCTGTAGCGGGCCTCGACGTCGCAGTGCGAGAACCGCTCCACCTCTACGGATACCGGATTCGACCTTCGTCGGACTACCAGGTCATCGCTGACCGCCTGGCCGCGGCGGCGGCCGCTGGCTATCCCACCATCGCTTGACCCGACCCGGCGGAGGCGCCGATGACGGCTCTAGGGGACCAATAGTGTGGCCAAATGAATCTCGGTGACCAGGGGCCCGAGGCTGGGTTGAGCGAGCATTCGGCCTCAGGTGGTCGGCGGCGTAGCCATCGTGGACGCCTTCCGTGGCCCCTGTACCGGGCCCTCAGGAGGTGGCGGGGATTGCGCGGCGGTTCCGGAGCACTAACGCCCGGCACTCGGTGGCGGTCAATGGGCTTGGAGGAACGAGAGGAGGCCTACTCGCCAAGTTCCTGCATCGGTGGTGACTACGGACCGTTCGTAGCCCGCTACCGGACGATGAGCGCCGACGCTCGGTCGCGAATCCAGACGTGGAGTGAACATGCGTATGGCCCAGCACCGAGCCACCGCCTGGACATGTTTAAGCCTCCGGATGCCACTGGTCACGCCATACCGGTCCTGGTGTTTTTCCACGGCGGCTACTGGCAGGAACTCTCAAAAGACGAGTCGTCGTTCGCCGCTCCCGCGCTCGTGGGTGCCGGGGCCGCCCTGGCTGCCGTCGACTACACGCTCGCACCAGACGCGTCCATTCCGGAGATTGTCGATGAGTGCCGTCGAGCTGTTGGGTGGCTCCACCATCAGGCCGACGAACTCGGCATCGATCCACGTCGGATCGTCGTGTCGGGTAGCTCGGCCGGAGCGCATCTCGCAGCGATGGTGGCCCTACCCGGGTGGCAGCAGGCGGCCGGCCTACCCGCCGACCTTGTCCGTGCCGCGGTGCTGATATCGGGGATCTACGACCTCGCCCCACTGGTCGGTACCTCCATCGACATCCCGCTGAACCTCGCTGATTCCGAGGTGGAGTCAATGAGTCCGGCGCGCGCCACCCTCGATGGTTTTCCCAGGAGCCTTGTCTGCTGGGGAGAGGTCGAGACAACCGAGTTCAAAGCCCAGAGCCGGGAGTTTGCCAACGGCCTGACGCAGGCTGGTACGACCTGCACCGTCCGTGAAGTGCCGGCAAGGAACCACTTTGACGTGGTTCTCGACCTAGCTGACCCCACGACGGACATCACCCGCCGGGTACTGTCAGTCCTCTAGGTCTGACGGGCGAGACCCGACGGGCGACGGAGACGGTGGATGCCCGCATTCAAGCCACAAATACCGATAGTGGTCGACCCCACAGGGGTCCACGCCAGCACGGATCCCCGGCCAATGGGAATGGGGACCGCCGCCAGCCGCGCCGAGGTGGTGGAAGGAACCGGTGGTAGCCCTCTGGTCGACTTTGCTGCGACGAGCAATCCGTATATCGACTACCAGAGCGTCGACCTCCTCCTGTCGCTCCAGCACCCGCGTAGCGAGGCCTACGACGAGATGTGCTTCTTCATCATGGGCCAGGCCAAGGAGTTGCTCTTCAAGTTGTTGCACTTCGAACTGCACAACGCCCGGCACCTGCTCCGGGAGGGTTCGGCGGACGACGCCCTGACCGTCCTCGACCGGAGCCGGGAGGTCGCGAGACTCCTGACTTCCACATGGGACGTGGTGACCACTATCTCGGCTGAGGGCTTCAACCAGTTTCGCGACCACCTGGACCAGGCTTCGGGGCAACTCTCATTCATGTACCGCCACGTTGAGTTCATCCTGGGCAACAAGGACCGTCGTCTGGCCAGCGCGCACCGGAATGTTCCTCACGTCTGGCCGTACATGGAAGAAGCCCTGGAAACGCCGAGCCTCTACGACGAGGTCATCGCCCTCTTGGAACATCGCGGATACGAGGTTTCCGGTGAGGCCCTGGACCGGGATTGGTCGGAGCCGTACCAGCCGCAGGAGAGCGTCGAGCAGGCCTGGTTTGACATCTACTGTCGACGGGGATCCGACGACGACCTCTACCGGCTCGGCGAAGCGCTCATCGCTCTCGATGACCAGATGGCTCAGTACCGATGGCGGCACTTTGTCCTGGTCGCACGCATCATCGGGCACAAGCCAGGTACCGGTGGTTCGGATGGCGTCGGCTGGCTGCATCAGACCACCGGACACCGGTACTTCCCGGAACTGTGGACGGTCCGGACCCGGCTCGGGACTTGACCGTCACCCCAGAGAGGCTTTCGCGGCGGCTATAGAAGCGTCGATGTGTTCCGTGGTGCCAGTGGGCACACTGCCCAGAACTTGGCCGTCGTAGGGCGAGAGGACCTCAGTCACTTCGGTGGCCTCGACTCGATTGGTGCCGACGACTATCAGGTGGTGTTCGCTCATGGTGATCTCCGGCGGGGTGTGCCAGACCGGGACAATCTAAAATGCCCAAGATCTTTTGGGACCAAACGACCGGGTCCGTCGGCTGCCTATGTGCACTTGAGGCGCCGACTAACTGGCAGGAAGGGGGACGGACGTGGGCGAGCGACCGCGGGTTGAGGTGGCTGGCGTGCCGGTGTCGGTGGACCACTACGTAGCCGGGCGTCGCCTCTCGTCTGCCACCTCTTTTGAAGACCGTTCGCCGCTGGACTGGTCGGCCGTCTTAGCCGAGGTATCCGCAGGAGACGCTGGCGTAGCGGACGTGGCCTTGGCAGCAGCGACGGAAGCATTCGAGGGCTGGGCTGCTCTCGGTCCCTCGGGCCGCGCCCCGTATCTTCGTCGGCTGGCCGATCTGGTTGACGAGCGGGTGGCGGACCTGGCTGCAGTGGAGTGCGTCGACATGGCTATGCGCCACGAGAGCCTCCGTAACAGGGTTATCGGCCGGGGAGCGCGCAACTTCCGTGCCTACGCCGAGTTGGCGGAAGAGCACGAGGAGCGCACCTGGTCATCCAACGGCACTACCAACAGAGTGCAGCGCCTCCCGGCTGGTCCCGCCGTGGTGATTACGCCGTGGAACGCCCCATTCATGCTGGCTACCTGGAAGTTGGCCCCCGCTCTGGCCGCCGGGAACCCAGTAGTCCTTAAGCCCGCCGAGTGGTCGCCACTGTCGGCCAGCCTGCTGGCCGACCTGGTTGATGAGGCCGGGCTGCCTCCCGGAGTGTTCAACGTGGTCCAGGGGATCGGCACCGACGTGGGTTCGGCTCTGATTTCCGACCCGCGAGTCCGACGTCTCTCGTTCACCGGCTCGTCGGCCACCGCCCGAGACATCGGGGTGGCGGCCGCAGCCAACATCGTCCCATTTACCGCTGAGTTAGGAGGCAAGGGCGCTCTGGTGGTATTTGCCGACAGTGACCTCGAGGCCGCGGCTCGCACGGCTGCTGGTCAATACGATGACTCGGGACAGGTCTGCTTGGCTGGCACGCGGCTGCTGGTCGAGGCGTCGGTTGCGGGCGATTTCCTGGCCCGGTTTCACGACCACGTGGATGCCCACGTGCTGGGTGACAGCCACGATGACGCAACCACGATCACCCCAATGATCCATCCCACCCACGTGTCCCGGGTTGAGGGCTTCATCGAACGGGCCCGGGCGGCTGGTGACGAGGTGCTGCGTGGTGGTGCTCGCTACGTGCCTGACTGGTGGTCTGGACGGCCCGATCACGCACTATGGGTCGAGCCGACGCTGATCTCTCCGGCGTCTAACGACAGCGAGATCGTGCAGAACGAGGTGTTCGGCCCCGTTCTGACCTTCCAGACGTTCGCCAGCGAGGATGAGGCGGTGGCTCTTGCCAACTCCACTGCCTACGGTCTTTCAGCCACCCTGTTCACTGGCTCGGCGCAGAGGGCTGAACGGGTCGGCGGTGCACTGCGGGCCGGCACCACCTGGGTCAACTGCTTCTTGGTACGTGACCTGACCGCTCCGTTTGGGGGCCTCGGGATCAGCGGGTTGGGCCGCGAGGGCGGCGACTATGCGCTGGAGTTCCACGCCGACCTGAAGACCCTCCAAGTGAAGGATGGGACGATTAGTTGATGGATCACCTTGATCCGTCAGGCATGATCTGACGCCATGACTGAACTCTGGACTTCTCGACGCCGCGAATTGGTAGGACGCGTAGCGGGGATGGGAGCAGCCTTCGCCGCTCGTGCGGATGCCGTGGATCGCAACGCGGCGTTTCCGCACGAGAACTACGCAGACCTCCGGGATGCCGGCTTCCTAGGCCTATGTATCCCGGAGGAGCATGGTGGTCTGGGAGGTGACTTCGTGACCTATGCCCTGGTGTCTGAGGAGCTTGGCCGACACTGCGGGTCGACGGCGCTGACCTTCAACATGCACACGGCCACAATGCTGCTGACTGGGCAGATTGCCGACGATCTGGACATGTCGGACACCGAGAGGGACGAACACGACCGGCGGCGGATCGGCATGTGGAAGGGCGTCATCGACCACGGCCACCTCCACGCTCAGCCATTTAGTGAGGGACGGGCCTCCGGAGAGACTGCCGGATTCGCAGTGCAGGCTGTCCCGGTCGACGGGGGGTACCGGGTGTCGGGCCGCAAGATCTTCGCCTCTCTGTCCGAAGTTGCTGATAGCCACAACGTGACTTGCATGGTTGAGGGGGACGACCGGGTCCGGTTTCTTGGTGTGCCGGCGGATGCAGAAGGCGTGGGTATCGAGGGTGATTGGGATCCGCTGGGAATGCGGGGCACTAACTCCAAGAACCTGCTCTTCGAGGACGCCTTCGTTCCCGCCGAATACGAGTTTCTGCCGCCCGGCTGCTTCGATCAGATGGCGACCCGGTGGCCGTACTTCTACATGACGTTGTCCTTCACCTATCTGGGGATCCAGCGTGCGGTGCTCGACTACACGGCGGAGGCTCTGCGAGGCGACGATGGTCCGGTAGAGCGTCGGGACCTGCCACAGAAACAGCACGGCTGGGCCCAGATGCGCCTTGCATGGGAACGCTCGCAGGCCCTCACCTACCGGGTACTGGGCGAGGTCGGAGTCGACCCGGGACCGGATCGGGTCGAACGGGCCTTGGCGGCCACGGTTACGGCCATGGAGACTGCACCAGAGGTGGCGGCCACCGCTGTGCGGGTATGCGGTGGCCGGTCGTTGCTGCGTCCCAGCGCACTGGAGCGGATGTATCGCGATGCCCGCTGCGGTGCCACCATGCTCCCGTGGAGTGTCGAGGCCGCCCTCGACCGTCTGGGCCGTGCTGGGCTTTACGACTGATCTGACGAGTGGAAAGCGAGGACCTGTATGAGCGTTCCGTGGCACCGGGTCGAGGCCTTCTCGGATCACTTTGTCCGCTGCGCAGTGACGACCGAAGAGACGGCGGTGGTCCTTGCCGAGGACGACAGCCGACCCGAGTTGGTCGAGGTGGCGGTACTGGCCCTCCAGCGCCTCGGTGTGGCGGTGTCGACGATGGTGGTGCCTACACCGCCGAATCGGGGACCGGTGCCGGTGCGTTCCACGGGAGCCACGGTGGCTATCGCCCACAACCCAGCCGTCGTCGCGGGCCTGGCCGCCTCCGACTTCATCGTGGACTGCACCGTGGAAGGCTTGTTACACGCTGAGGAACGCTTGGCACTACTCGCCGACGGCGCTCGTGCCCTGATGCTCTCCAACGAGCACCCGGAGGTGTTCGACCGGGTGGGCCATGACGAGCGGATGGGCGAGCGGGTTGAGCGAGGCCGCCAGCGGCTAGCTGCTGCGTCGACCATGCAGGTCACCTCGGCTGCAGGAACCAACCTCACCGTGGACCTGGAGGGTGCTGCGGTAGCCGGCTCGGACGGCACGGTCACAGCGCCGGGTGGTATCTCCCACTGGCCTGGCGGACTCGTGCTGTGCTTCCCGGCCGCCGGATCAACCTCAGGTACCGTGGTGATGGCACCGGGTGACGCCAATCTGACCTTCAAGGAGTATGTGCGGTCGCCAATCGCCTGCACGCTGGAGGCCGATCACGTAGTAGCCGTAGAGGGAGACGGCTTGGATGCCGAGTTGTTCTCTTCTTACCTGGCGGCGTGGGAGGAGCCTGAGGCCTACGCAGTGAGTCATTTAGGTTGGGGCATGAATCACGCCTGCAGGTGGGACGTCCTCCCCTTGTACGACAAGGCTGACGTGAACGGCACGGAACTACGGGCCTTCGCCGGAAACTTCCTGTGGTCGACCGGTGCTAACGAGGTTGCCGGCCGATTTTGCCGAGGACATTTCGACTTGCCGATGCGTAACTGCACTGTCACCCTCGACGGTGATCCCGTGGTGGTCAACGGCGTGCTGGTTGACGAACTGGCCTGAGTCGGCTGGCACAGGACATCCAAGTGCTGGTGGATTAGTCCGGGTGACGACTCAGGTGACCTGAACAGTGAGGTGCTTGGTTCCGCTGATCAGGTTGGAGCGCAGCCGATCAGATTTATCGACTACCTGGATGTCGTTCGTTTTGGCCAGCAACTCTTGAAGGGTGACCCGGATCTCCATGCGGGCCAGCCACGCCCCCAGACACAGGTGCGGACCGTTACGGCCAAAGGCCACGTGGTCATTAGGGTCCCGGCGGAGATCGAACCGGTAGGGGTCGTCGAACTTCCGCTCGTCGTAATTCGCAGCCGTCCACCACAGCACCACCTTGTCGCCTGCACGGATAGTGCGGTCGTGGAGTTCTTGGTCACTGGTCGCAGTGCGACGGAAGTGGGTGGTAACCGTGGTCCAGCGGAGAATCTCTTCGACGGCCGTTTCCACCAGCGCCGGCTCGTCCCGTAGAGCCTGCATCTGCACGGGATGGTCTACGAGAGCCCGCAGACCTTCAGTCAGGGAGTAGCGGGTGGTGTCGTTGCCAGCCGCCACCAGTAGAGCGAAGAAGTTGTTGAATTCCAGATCGTTGAGCGGTGCGCCGTCGGTGGTTGGTGCCAACAAACGCGAGATCACGTCGTCACGGGGGCATCCACGACGTTCGGCGGCTGCCTCCTGGGCATACCGGAAGACCTCTAGGCCGGCTGGGCTGCGGAAGGGGATAAGTCGAAACTCATCGGTATCGACCTGATCGACGACGTGGTCGGTGTACTCGGGGTCGGAGTTGGATAGCAACTGGTCGCCCCAGTCCACAAGCTGCTCAGCATGTTCGTCGGGCACCCCGAGGAGCCGGCCCAACATACGCATGGGCAGCACACGGGCCACCTCGCCCACGAAGTCGAACTCGCCGAGGGCCAGGGCCTCGTCCAGGATGCCGGCCGTGAGCTCCCGGATGGGCTCCTCATAGGACTCGACGGTCTGGCGGGTAAAGCCCCGGTTGACCAGCCTCCGAAGGCGGGTGTGGTCAGGCGGGTCGAGCTCCATCATCGTCCGCCGGGCCTCAGTCTCCTCGGCATCCATTTCCTCCAGCCGGATCCCCTGATACGAGGTGAAGTCCTCGCAGCGGCGGTTGAGTTCGATGACGTCCGCGTGCCGGGTGATGGTCCAAAAGCCGGCGCCGTCGACCTCGTCGACCCAGGCCACCGGATCCTCGTCACGTAGGCGCTGGAATGTGGCGTATGGGGTGCCATCGACCCAGGTGTCGTGGGAGGCCAGATCGGCGTGGCCGTCGTCGGAGTCCGGTGTCCAAGGGTGGCGGGCGATCGGGGTCATTGCAACGACGCTTACGAACCAGCTCCCGGCCGCAGGTCGGCCAGTGTGGTGCCGCCGTTCCACGACACACCCACGCTGCGCCAGTAGCCGGCGATCATCTCCCGAGGAGCGAGGCGGCTGAGTTCCTCGACCGGAGATTCGAATACCCGCAGGTCGACGTCACCGGTGAAGGCCGGACTTACCTCGGCGTCATAGCCCTGCATGGTGACCAGTTCGTTCAGCGAATCGGTGCCGTCAACCTCGATGGTCGGCAGAAACCGGTGGTGGAGCATGGGCAAGGCGTTGACGAACCCGGAGTGTTCGCTAGGACCGGTGATTGTGAACTCGGCTTCGACCAGTCGGCGTCCGTAGGCAGAACAGGTAGCACCGAAACGGCCACCTGGTTTGAGGCGGGGGCCGGCCTTCCCGACGGTGACCGGTCGGGTCATCCAGATGTCGCCGAGCTTCTTGGGGTACCCCTGTACATGGCCGCGGAGCATGGCGTAGTCCTTGTCGACCCAGATGTAGACGCAGCGGCTGTAGGTCTCGCCCTCATACGTGCAGCGGACGACGACTAAGCACTCCTTGTATTGAAGGCGGTCAGGGTCGACCACTTCGTTGAAGTCGTTGGAGCACGACTGCCAGTCGGCCCAGATAACGGCTACAGCTCCCGGGTCCTCGTTTGCCGGGGCCAGCGGTTCCGGGAGCAATTCGGCCACCGCCACTGGGTCGGCCCGGTACTCCACGGTGAGCATGTCGCCCGAGTAGTGCCAGGGTGGTGACGGGACGAGAGCCGAGGCTCCCGTAGCACTGCGGGGGAAGGTGAAGCCCTTTAGGTTCGGCATGCGGGACAGCATATCTTTTGGTCCCTAATGATTTCCATGCAAAGATTGCTTTGGCTCATCATGAACCCGGGCCGGTTAATGGGAAGTGGGAGATGACAAGGAACCGAAGCGCTACTCGCGAGACGCGGCGGATTCTCCTAGACGGGTCGGTGACCTCCGTATCGGTGGATGGCGACCATCTAGTGGCCGACGACGGCTGGCGCATCCCAGAGTCCGAGGCGTTCCACCTCCCTCCCAGTGAGCCATCCAAGATTCTGTGCGTCCACCTCAACCACGTCAGTCGGGTCGAAGAGTTCCAGGTTTCGCTGCCGGCAGCGCCTACCTACTTTCACAAGCCCACGTCTTCGCTGAACGGACATCGAGGAGACGTGGTGCGTCCTGAGCGCTGTCATTGGCTGAACTATGAGGGCGAGATCGTCATCGTGATTGGCCGGCCTTGTCGCAATGTGAGTCCGAGCGACGCAGGTGAGTACATCGCTGGATACACGATCGGGAATGACTACGGCCTGCATGATTTTCGAGACACCGACGCCGGTTCAATGCTGCGGGTCAAGGGGTCGGACACCCTGTGCCCGGTAGGCCCCGGTCTGGTGGAAGGGTGGGACTTCCGTGGCAAGGGCATCCGGACACTGGTCAATGGCAAGGTCGTGCAGGACGGCAATACCGAAGAGATGACCTGGGATATGCACTACCTCGTAGCGGATCTAGCCAGGACGATCAGTCTGTATCCCGGCGACATGATCTTCTCGGGTACCCCAGCCAATTCCCGGCCCGTCAGCCCGGGCGATGTGGTCTCAGTAGAAGTCGAAGGTCTGGGTGTACTTGAGAACACGGTCGTGGCAGGACCAGATGAAATTCGCGACGATGTAGGAGCTCAACCCTCCCAGTCTGAAGAAGTTCTCTCGACAGCGCTCGGTGGGGACTGGGAATTTCGCGGCATTCGTCCCCCTCACCGGGGTTAGGTCCTCGCGATCCGCGAGTTGGACCCCAAATAGTTCGAGGTCTACCTTTTTATGAATTGTGAACTGGTGTCTTCTGAGGGGGCAATCGGAGTGAAGAAGTCAGCAATTATCAGCATCCTGCTCGCGTTGTCTTTGCTTGCCGCAGGATGCGGCAGCGATGAGGACTCGTCTTCGACACTGAAGGTGGGCTACGCAGCGGACCTTTCCGATCTGGGTGGCTTTGCAGATATGCCTGCGAGTCAGGCCGGAGAGCACTTTGTTGCTCTAGTCAACTGCGCTGGTGGTATCGACGCAGAAGTTGGGATCGATATTGATGCCGTATTGGCGACAGACCTCGACAACTGCAGCGAGGTTTCCGGGACAACACTCGAATGGATGATGGAGAACATCGCAGGTGACCCCGAGGTGACTCAACGTGCGAGCCAGTCCCTTATCGATTGGGGTGCTTCGGCGTTGCTAGGTCCGCCATTCCCGGACTTTGGAGAACCGCTTCTCCAGGTGACCGCCGGTGAGATTCCAGTTCTTTTCGTGGCCTCAACTGAGCCGACGTTGGCCGACGCGTCGATTAACTCCTATCTGGTCGCGTTCGACGACACAATGCAGGCCACCGCGGCGGCCGAGTTCGCGCTGGATCAGGGTTGGTCCACAGCGGTCACGTTCTCTGCCCCTGGCCCCTATTTTGGTTACAACCCCGAAGTGTTTACCGAGGTCTTCACTGCCGGGGGCGGTTCAATTATCGCCGACTACGGCTTTGCGCCTATCGACGACATGGACTTCTCGACGCAGGTCAACGAACTCGCTAGTGGAGGACAGGCACCGGACGTGGTTTATTCGGCCATGTTGTCGTTCCAGTCCGCTGTCCTGCGGGGCCAAATGGATGCAGCGGGTGTAACGACCAACTACTTGGTGACGGACGCGTTTGAGGCCACGGGCGGTTACTTCACCGACGGGGTCGAAGGCTTCTACCACACGACCCATTCGTTCCCGTCCGAGGGCAGTCGTATTAAGGCTCTTGCCGACAGCTATGAGGCGACATACGGCGCACCGCTTGAGAACGCTTCATTCGGTGGTTTGGCTGTAGACGCGATCGCAGTTGTGATCGACGCGTTCGCTCGGACCAAATCAACGGATCCGAAAGTTCTTGGTGCGGCGATCAAGAACGCCAAGGATGTCCACGGGGCGACCGGAGATCTGACCTACTTGGGCTTGGGAGGCGTTCCCGACAAGCCTGTGTTTGTCCATCAAGTTGTTGGCGGTGCTCCAACTCTTGCGGCCACTATTGACTGAGTGCGCTGGGTAGTCGGTGCTTGAAGTCGAATCGCTTACTACCCGTTATGGAGCGATCGCTGCCATAAGAGAAGTTGGCCTAACTGTCCGGGCCGGTGAGGTTGTCTGCCTCATCGGCCCGAACGGTGCTGGCAAGACCACGCTCCTGGCGACGGTTGCTGGTCTTCTGAAGCCCTCTAGCGGCAAGATTTCGCTCGGCGACGACGACATCACCAGTTGGGCTCCAGACCGGATTCTCCGGTCTGGCTTAGCACTCGTCCCGGAGCACCGTCGGATCTTTGCCGACCTCACCGTCAATGAGAATCTCTTGGTTGGGGGTGTCACCAAGACCGCTGCCAGGAGAATCGAGCTGCGCAATGAGGTTGTAGAGCTCTTCCCGGCCTTGGGTAGCAAGCTGGGCACTTCGGCGGGTTACCTCTCGGGTGGTGAGGCACAGCAACTAGCTATAGGTCGCGCCTTGATGGCTGAGCCCCAGTTGCTCCTCTTGGACGAGCCGACTCTCGGGCTTTCCCCAAAGCTTGCTGATGTTGTTTTTGATCTCATCGAGACACTCAGAAATGCCAGCCTCACCCTCTTAGTCGTTGAGCAGAGTGCCCAGCGGATTCTCGAAGTTGCGGACCGTGGATACGTGCTGCGATCTGGAGAGGTTGTAGCTAGTGGCCTCGCCCGTGACTTGCTCGCGCGCCAAGATCTTTTTGATACCTATCTCGGCCGAAATGTCGACCTCGTATGACCGAACTTCTTCAGCAGGTCGTGGATGGCTTCGGTCGTGGTGGGATCTACGCGCTGATTGCCCTGGGGATCGCGGTCATTTTTGGGGTGATGCACCTGGTGAATTTCGCTCATGGCGAGCTCATAACCGTGAGTGCCTATGCGGCTTACGGCCTTTTCGTCGCTGGATGGGACTGGTGGCTTATTGCCCCAGCGATTGTCCTGATTGCTGGCCTGACATCGGTGGCCATCGAGTTCGTTGCTTTCCGCTGGGTAAGGGGAGCGCCAGATTTCACAATGCTCATGACGTCGTTTGGTGTTCACTTCTTGGTGCAGGCCGCGTTCGTGATGTATGTCTCGGCAAACTTCCGCCAGTTCCCCCGGCCGGGATGGATCTTTCAGACTTGGAAAGTGGGCGGCGTCAGCCTGGAAGTGTTCGACCTTCTGGTCATTCTCTTCACTCTCCTGACACTGGGTGCCACGTACTGGGTACTTCAGCGCACGATGTTCGGGATGAGTTTGCGGGCAGCTGCTGAGGACTTTGATGCCGCCAGACTGATGGGGATTCGGAGTGATCGGATCATTCGCGGCGCCTTTGCACTCTCTGGTTTGCTAGCTGGAGTTGCCGCCGTCTTTTGGCTGATGCGCAGCGGCCAGGCAGGGCCAACGGCGGGACTCAGCCCAATGCTCAAAGGCGTGCTTGCTGCCCTTATCGGAGGGCTCGGAAGCCTTACTGGAGCGGTCATGGGCGGCGTCATACTCGGTCTCGCCGAGGTACTCCTGATCTCTCGCCTTCCAGAAGGCCTGGTGGGCCTA
Source organism: Acidimicrobiales bacterium (assembly GCA_022452035.1). Classification (NCBI taxonomy): domain Bacteria; kingdom Bacillati; phylum Actinomycetota; class Acidimicrobiia; order Acidimicrobiales; species Acidimicrobiales bacterium. Next base: position 76,319 of record JAKURV010000002.1, read on the forward strand.
ACCGACGGGATCGTCTTCCTCCTCATAGCGCTTCTCTTTGTCTTCAGACCACAAGGCCTCATAACCGTGCGTCGGGCGGAGCGCGTGTAGTGCCCAGACGGATGGTTGATCGTCTGGTTCTTCCCCTGGCGGGATCTTTAACCACGTATCTGCTCCTTGTCGGCGGCGGGATCATCTACACAGCCGTTGGGAACTCTGCGAGCGAGGGTCTGGTTACCCAGATGCTCATCAACGCGATTGTTGTACTCGGAATCCAGATCTACATCGGCAACACAGGTGTTCTCTCCTTTGGACATATCGGCTTTGGGGCCATCGCTGGCTATGCATTTGCTGTTTGCGCAATTGCCCCGGAACGAAAAGCAGTACAGATCCCGGATGCTCCGTTTGGCCTAGCTGAAGTGGCCCTGACCCCGTTTCAGTCGTCCTTGACCGCAGCACTCATCGCGGTAGTGGTTGCTTTCGTCATTGGTTTGGGACTTGCTCGTTCGGGAGCACGTTCGGGTGCCGTAGCTGCCACAGTCATCACCCTCGCGTTGCTGTTCGTTGTCCACGAAGTCGCAAGGAATTGGATTGACCTGACTCGCGGCGGCAAGACAGGACTCTCCTTCAGTCCGCTCGGGGGCGTGACACTTCAAGGGCGGGGATGGATCTATCTGGCGTTGCTCCTCGCCCTCCTGGTAGCGCGGCTCTTCAAGGAAACGAGATATGGCCGGCTCGCCCAGGCCGCGCGAGAAGATGATCTGGCAGCACGTTCAATGGGGATTCATCCCGCGTTACAGCAGATGATCGCACTCCTATTGTCCGTCTTCGTTGTGTCCATTGGAGCAACTCTTCGGGTATTTGAACTCGGAAGTATCAATCCGAGACTCTTCTTCTTCAAATACACCCTGCTTACCTTGACAATGCTCATTGTCGGAGGTCGAAACAGCGTCACGGGTTCTCTCGTAGGTGTAGTGATCATCAGTACCGGTAGCGAACTCACTCGTTACCTCGCCGGGCCGTCAGTTGACCTTCCATTTCTCGACTGGGTCCTTCGAAGCGGACTCACGGATGTATTTCTTGGTGCATCAATGCTGGGCTTCATGATCTTCAGGCCTAATGGAATCTTGGGAGACTGGGAGCCCGATCATTGGTTGACGAGGCGCGCAACTAGGAAGCCCGGAGATCAGCCACCCGCCCTTCGTCCAGTTGAGGATTCTCGCCCCGAAGGCTTCCTCCATGCGACCGGGATAGTCGTTGATTTCGGAGGATTCCGAGCGCTCGATGGGGCAAGCCTGACGGCCTCGAGCAATGAGGTAGTCGGCCTCATCGGCCCTAATGGGGCCGGGAAGACCACGCTGCTGAACGCAATCACGTCTCTTGTCACCTCCAGCGCTGGGTCGATTCGGCTAGACGAGCAAGTTCTCGACGGTCTGCCTTCACACCTGATCGCCCGGGCTGGGATTGTCAGGACCTTTCAGAACCTCAGGTTGTTTCCTGCACTTTCAGTCGAGGAGAACATCGAAGTCGCCCGTCTAGCAACTGCCGGACACATTGCCGGCCGCTCGCTGCCGGACGTTGAACTCTTGGTTCGTGCCAGTGGCTTGGCAGAGCTCCGACATCGGCGCGCCGGTGAACTGGACTATGGGAACGCGCGGCGTCTCGAACTTGCCCGGGCGGCCGCAGCTGGCCCCCGATTTCTGCTGCTTGATGAACCCACGAGCGGCATGGGTGATCTCGAGTCGGAGCAGATGATTCACCGGATTCGAGAAATAGCGGGACTCGTTCAAGCCGGTGTCGTCGTCGTCGATCACGACCTGAACTTCATCACGGGTATCTGTGATCGCGTCTATGTCCTTGATCAGGGAAAGGTGATCGCTGTGGGCACACCCGACGAGGTTTCTCAGGACCCGGTTGTACAAGCCGCCTACCTGGGTGGGCCGATCGGCTCGTCCACCTAATCCTTCTCAGCGCGTCAACCAACCTCCATCTACCGGTAGGTGCACCCCGGTGATCCATGACGACTGGTCGGAGAGAAGGAAGGACACTGCTGAAGCGACGTCTTCCGGTTGACCAATCCGGGGAATCAGGAGCCTGTCCTTAAGCGCTTCCAGTGTCTCCGGAGCGGTAATGCCCTCCAAGGAGACGAAGTCGGTGGCGATCGGTCCAGGTGCCACTGCGTTGACTCGGATGGAGAACTTGGCCAATTCAACGGCGAGAGCCTTTGTGAGCATCTTGACCCCGCCCTTGGACGCGTTGTAATGGACCTGGCAGTAGCCGGCGGAGGAAACAACCACCTCAGCTTCGACCGTCGAGATGTTGACGACGGATCCACCGCCAGTGCTGGCAATATCACGCGCTACTTCTTGCGTGACCAGCCAAGTTCCTTTCAGGTTCACATCGACAACCAGGTCCCACTCTTCTTCCGTTAGGTCGGCCAAAGAAGTCATGGTGACGACGCCAGCGCAGTTCACGAGCCCAGTGATTTCACCTAACCGGCTAGTTGCATTGTCTGCAGCTGACCGTATGGAACCTCGGTCTCGGACGTCTATCTCTTGAAAGATCACGCGCCCTCCTGCGGAAGCAATGGACTCACAAGTCTCGTGACCCTTTGTGACGTCACTGTCGGCCACAACAACGGACGACCCCTCGTTCGTGAGCCGTTCCGCTACGGCTCTGCCGATTCCAGAAGCCGCGCCGGTTACAAAAACCACATTGGCTTGGCTCATGGTTGGTCCCACCTACACGGGAGGCCGGTGGGTCCGCGGAACTCGAATCCGTGCAGCTTGATGGCCTTACCTGGCTGGATCTCCAGATCTGGTAGACGATCGAGGATCCTTTGGGAACCGATCCTGACCACCTGCCTACCGAGCCACTCACCCAGACATCTGTGGTCGCCAGTCGCAAATGCCGCGTGGCCACCTTCGGAGCGGTGCAGATCGAACTTCTTGGGATCCGACCACCGTTCTTCGTCGAGATTCGCCGATCGAATGACTCCGGCGACCAACGACCCTTGCGGAAGGACCTTGTCGCCTAGTCGAGTCTCACGAGTCGTCTGCCGCGTAATGGTTCCTACCGGAGAATGCAATCGAAAGACCTCCTCGACGCACCTGCGCCAGAGACCAGGTTCCAAAGCCAACTCATTTCGTAGTTGGTGATCGGCGAGCACAGTTCCAACGACTAGGCCAATCCCGTCGCGTGGCTCGTTGATGCCTCCGCTAATCATTAGGCGGACGTTGTTCACGATTTCGGATCGATCCAATGGCTGACCGTCGACTTCAGCGGCAACAAATTGAGCAATGGCTGACAGGTCGTTGCGGTTTTCAACGGTCGCATCGATTTTCTGGTCGATTGCTCTTCCCAGGGATTCGCGTGCCTGATTTCCGATAGAGGTCAATTCAGGGTCGTTCGCGAAGTTCGCTATGTCGGCACATAGCCCCTCGCACCACTGCCAGACCTGCTCCCAACCGTGAGAATCGAGCCCGAGCACAGAAGCCAAAGAGTTTGCGGCCAGGGGAGCGGCAAACGAAGTCATGAGGTCGGCCTCGCCCTCCTCAATGAATCCGTCCACCAGTTGGTCAGCGAGATCGACCAACGTCTCCGAAGCAAAGCTCCCGGCCACCCCACCAGCCTGGAAGATTGGGAGCATTGCATCTCGCGTTCGAGAGGCCTCAGGTTTGTCCTTGGTGAGCATGTTCGGACCTAGTGCTCTTGCCAAGAAAGACGGGCTGGTGTTGGCAGTGAAGACATCGGGGTGATCTTCCATGTGGATGAGGTCATCCCATTTCGTGACCATCCACATATCGAGAGACGGCACAAAGCAGACGGGTTCCTCCGCCCGCATCCGAGCAAGAATCGGATCAGGGTCGAGTTCCAACTCTCTTAGGTTGACCGACTCGCCGATGTTCAAGGTCGAGCACAACTTTCTGGTCGCTAGAGGTACGGGAGGTAGGTCTGCTTCTCCCATTCTGTGAAGGAGCCGATTGTCTCTTCCCAGGTTCCGTTCGCAGCAAGGTATTTGGCCCACTCGGCTTTTTTGATTGCGATGTACTGGGCGACCATTTCTGGGCCAATCGCGTCAGTGAACTGCTCGTCGGCTTGAAGGGCTTCGATGGCAGCCCCAAGGTGATCGGGTGTGTGCTCCTCGGTGCAGGCCGTCTCAAGTGCATCCCCGGTCTCCGGATCCGGACAGGGAAGGCTCGCTTCCACACCTAGGCGCGACGCAGTCAATACGGCGGCGATTGCCGAATAGGTGCTTGCCGCTCCGTCGGGCATTCGGTTCTCAAGGCGAGTTGATGCGTCGCGTTCCGGGTTTACGCGAACCGTGGCGCACCTATGGTCATGCCCCCAGTTCTTCCAGTAACCGGAGATTTGGCCGGGCAACAGGCGCTTGTAGGAGTTAGCCGTAGGTGCGCATAGCGCTGCCATCGCGGACATGTGGTGGAGTTGTCCGGCGATACAGAACTTCGCGAGCGCTGAGAGTCCATCTGGAGCCGATAGATCGACCATGGCGTTGTTGCCGGAACTGTCTTCCAGGCTCAGGTTGACATGTAGCCCGTTACCTCCATATTCCGGGATCGGTCGCGGCATGAAGGTGAGGAGGTGCCCATTCTGCGCGGCCACTTCCATGGCCATTGTCCTGAAAAGAAACACCTCATCTGCACATGCCATTGCGTCATCGAATTCGAGGGTCAGTTCGAACTGACCCATGTCGAATTCTCCGTTGATTGATTCGACCCGGAAACCCAGTCGGTCTGCAGTCTCATCGATGGCTCGCACAATCCCCGCCGGGTCGGTACGTACGCCTGTGCCGTAAACCATCGAACCGGGTGCGTTATAGGGACGCCATCCTCCATCGGGATCGGGTTCCATGACGTAGGCCTCTAGCTCAATCCCCACCTTCGGTTTGAAACCCATCGATTCCCAGGCGCTGACCGCATTGCGAAGCACTGTCCTTGGAGCTAGGGGTACTGGCTCACCATTTCGCTCAAGATCCCCAACGACGACGCCAACGCCGTCCTCCCAACCTGGCCTTATCTCAGACATGTCGAAATGGCATTCCATGTCTGGCATTCCCTCAAGGAATCCCGTTCCGGGTATTGGGCTCATGTCCCGGTCGTACTCCAAGGACAAAACAGTCAGGCAGTGTCGCGTTCCTCGTTCAGCGAGGCGGTAGGGCAGGTACTTGCCGCGAGCAAGATTCAAGTGGTCGGGCCACAGGACACGGACTCTCCTGTACTCGTCTGTTCCCATTTGTCAGCCTCTTCCATCCTGTTGTTGAAGGGTCTCGCAGTATCGCCTGAACGATTATTGCTAGTGAGTTGTTCTCCAAGGCAATCCGCTTACTAAATCGTTCGGTACCGAATAGTAGTGTCCGTATATGCCCCGAGCCTTTTCCGCAGGTGATGAGGAATTGATCGAGGCTGAACGTCTGATTCGGGACCGGATGTCGGGCCTCGACCTCGACCTCCTGTCGTTGGCGGCAGTGTCGAACGTGTTCCGGACGGCCACGGTGCTCCGAAACCACATGGAGCGTGACGTGTTGCGTCGCCACCAGCTGTCGTGGAGTGCCTTCGTGGTGCTATTCGTGTTGCGGATCTGGGGTTCCCAAGAGTCACGCAGCTTGGCTACCGAGGCGGGAATTTCTGGAGGCACCCTTTCCGGGGTACTCGACACCCTGGAACGGAAGGGCTTAGCCGAGAGGAGAGCCATCCCCGAGGATCGGCGCCGCGTCGAGGTGGTCCTCACAGCAACTGGGACGAAGGTGGTCGACGAGGTAATGCCGGCCCTCAACCGTGAGGAGGCGCTGGTCACCGGCGGGCTTACCGACGACGAGATGGCCACCCTGGCCCGGCTACTGCGCAAGGTGTTGAGAACCACCGAGGATCTCGATGAGCGATGACCGGCATTCGACCAGTGCTTCGCCTCTGCTGGTTCGGCACGGCCACAAAAGTTGTTGAGGAGACGTCGGCCCTGGGCGGCTTTGAAGCAAGTGCGGAGGCTTGAATCATTTGGCCCCAAATGATTAGTGTTCGTGATATGCAGTCCCAAACGGCACTCACCAGACAAGGTTTAAGCCATGGGTGAGATCGTGGGAGCGGCTGTCGTCTCGCATGTTCCACCCATCGTCATGCCGGAGGTTCTTCGCCGAGAACTCAACGACGGAGATGACTTTTCACTCGTGACCGGGCTCCATCGGTTACGCACTGAGTGTCTAGATCGTCTGGTGCCCGACACCATCGTCGTATTTGACACGCACTGGTTCACGACTGTGGAACACGTTGTCACCTCACACGAGCAACGGACAGGAAGATTCACATCTGATGAGCTACCGAGAGGGATGTCCCAAGTCCCCTATGACATGCCAGGTGACCCCGACCTTGCCCGGTCGATCGAGTCCCTAGCTTCTGGTCGGGATGACACCTGGATCCTGGCCTGCGACGACCCCTATCTCCCGGTTCACTATCCAACGATCAATCTTCTGGGGTTCCTCCAGGGCGATGAAAGGTGGATCTCGGTCGGGGTGTGCCAAACGGCGACTCCAGAGGATTTTCTCCTGTTTGGGGATCTCTTGGCGCAGGCTGTCGACGCGTCCGACCGGCGCGTTGTTTTGCTGGCTTCCGGGGGGTTAAGCCATCGCTTCTGGCCGTTGAGAGAGTTTGCCGACCATGAATCGGCCTCTCTGGAAAACATTCGTACCCCAGAGGCTCGCGACGCTGATCAGAAGGTGCTCCAATGGTGGGAGCACGGTGACCACTGCCAAGTGATCGAATACCAGGCTGAATATAAGAGACATGCCCCTGAGGGCTTCTTCGGCCACTACCTGATGATGGTCGGTGCGATTGGCGGGAGTGGGTGCAGTGCGGCTGGCCGTCGGTATTCAGAGTATGAATCAGCGGCTGGAACAGGCCAGGTTCATATGTGGTTTGAGAGGCCTGCCGAGGGCTGGACCGCCCAGAGTCAGAAGATTCAGAACGCGGATCAGTTAGGAAACTCGTGCGAATAGCGAACGTGGAAGGTCGGGGATCGCTGATCATCGATGGTCGGGTTGTAGATGTTGAATCGGCTACGTCCGGGAAGATCTCCAGTGATCCCATGGAACTCGTCGATCTCAAGAATCACCGCCTAATGGCCGAACTCGGATCAGTTGACGAGTCCGAGGAGGTGATGGATTCCAGATTGGGTCCGCCGGTTCCAAGACCCGGAAAAATTATTGCCATCGCTCTCAATTATCGAAGCCATGCCGAGGAGGCGAACAAACCGATTCCGACTGAACCACACGTAATGGTCAAGTTCTCCACTTGCATCGCCGGTCCTTACGAAGATGTGCTGATGCACGACCTGGAGATGGTCGACTATGAGGTGGAACTTGTCCTAGCAATTGGGCGGCGTGGGGTTCGAATTCCCAGCGCTTCAGCTTGGGACCACATATCTGGGTTGACGGTGGGTAACGATGTGAGTGATCGAAACGAGCAGTTTCGGCCTCCAATCAAGCAGTTCTCAATGGCTAAGAGTTACGACCGGTTTGGGCCCATCGGTCCAGTCCTCGTGACCCCGGATGACCTTCCAAGTCGCGACGATCTCGAGATCTCTCTAAAAGTCGATGGTGAGTTGCGCCAACATGCGAGAACCAGCGACTTCATCTTTCCCGTACCGATCCTGATCGAGTGGCTTTCTCGATACGTCACTCTCGAAGTGGGTGACCTGATCTTCACAGGAACGACTGGTGGCGTCGGTGATTCGATGGACCCACCCACCTATCTGCGCAACGGTCAGGTCGTAGAGGCCTCGATTGAGGGGATCGGCACGATCCGCAACAGATTTGTCGCCGGAGATCTTCCATGAAGATCGTGACCGGTGGTGATCGAGATAGCAGTTATGGGGGATTGTTCACCGGACACGTCGAACTCGAGATGCTTCATGCCACACCAGGTGATCAAGACCCTGATACTGCCCTGGTCCATTTCCATTCAGGAGCGGTGACGAACTGGCACCATCACCCTGGTGGACAATTGCTCTTTGTCGTGTCTGGTAGCGCCCGCGTGGGGACGTTGGCCGACGGAGCGGTGGCTATCAACCCTGGCCACTTGGTTGTTGCCCCACCGGACGAGGCTCATTGGCATGGCGCGACAGATGGGTGTGACTGCACGTTGCTTGCCGTCACTTGGGGTACCACTTGCTGGCACGACAAAGTGCCGGACTTAGCCGACTAGAGACGTGCCCCAGGTTGCAGTAATCGGCTGTGGGCCCGTTGGCGCTCTTCTGGCGAATCTTCTGGGCATAGCCGGGGTAGAGACTTCAGTCCACGAGGCCTCCCTGGATGCCTACCCGCTTCCACGTGCTTGTCACCTAGACGCAGAGATCATGAGGATCTTCCAGGGGGCGGGACTCTCGGATCAGGTGGAGCGACTCGTCGAACCCTCTCGGGGGATGGAATTCGTCGACGCGGACGGGACAAGGCTCTTCACCTACGAGGACTTTGAGAGGTCACCGATCCTCGGTTGGTGTGAGGACTATGTGTTCCAGCAGCCGGAACTCGATCGTGTCCTTCGGGAAGGGCTCGAAAGGTTTCCCAATGTCGAGTTGACTCTTGGGTCAGAGGTCACAGACCTCGACTCCGTTGACGCACGGTTTGTTGTCGCCTGTGATGGCGCCTCGAGCGCGACCCGGCGGGGTCTCGGCATTGGCCTGGCGGACTGGGGGTTTGACCAGTATTGGCTTGTAGTGGATCTCATGTTTGATGACGATCCCCAACTTCCTTCGGTTATCCAGCAGGTCTGCGATCCGAAGAGGCCGGCTACCTACGTGCCCTCTGCCCACGGCCATCACCGCTGGGAGTTTCGCCTTCTAGAAGGCGAGAATCACGATCAATTTGAAGAGCACCAAAGGGTTCGTGAACTGCTACGACCTTGGATCCCCGATGATGCCGGCGAGATCGTGCGGGCTGCTCCCTACCGGTTTCATGCCGTCGTGGCCGAAAGGTGGAGAGATGGTCGGTTCTTCCTTGCGGGCGACTCGGCTCACCAGATGCCACCGTTCATCGGCCAGGGGATGTGTTCGGGAATCCGTGACGCCGCCAATCTCGCGTGGAAACTGCGATCTGTTCTCAACTACGGAGCCCCAGAAACACTTCTCGACACCTACGAGCTGGAACGCCGCAGCCATGTCGAGCGGTGTATCGCCATGTCGATTGAGGCTGGACGCATCGTCTCAGGACAAGTCACAGAGTTTCCCACCCCTGACGCCGACGAATCGGAGCGCTGGTCACGTCTCCCACCGCTAATGGAAGGGATCTTTTCTTCAGGGTCCGACAAGAGAATTGGACATCAGGCACGTCAACCGAGGGTTCTTTCCAATGGAACCGCGCTCCTGCTCGACGACGTCGGTGGTTCTGACTGGTATCTCGTGTCCCGAGTCCCACACCAGACAGGAAACTGGTGCCAAACAGTCCTCGTTGACGACTTGGTTGACCTAGACAGTGACCTTGATCTCCTTCTAGCTGGACGAGCAGCAGTGCTAATCCGGCCAGATCGCTATGTCTTTGGCTCAGCGAACGAAGAATCCATCGGCGAACTTGTCAAGACCGCCGAAAGACTGGTCTGGGGTGGGGTGCCCTGACAATCTGCAACTACAAAGGTTCCAGGGTTAGCGGCAAGTGTTTCAGGCCGTTGATGAAGTTCGAACGGATTCGTTCTGGGTCGCCATCGGCTTGGATGCGTCTAATACGCCTCACGACTTCTTCCAGGAAGACCCTGACTTCCAACCTGGCCATCCAAGCCCCTAGGCAGATATGCGGGCCTCCACCTCCGAACGTCACGTGCGGGTTGGGATCTCGGCTGAGGTCAAGCGTGAATGGGTCGGCGAAAGCACGCTCGTCGTAATTGGCGGAGATGTACCACGTCACGACCTTGTCGCCGGCAGAGATCGGCACCCCAGCCAACTCCGTGTCGCAAACCGCTGTCCTTCTGAAATGGATCTGGGGGCTAGCCCATCGAAGGATCTCTTCTGTCGCGGCGCCCATCAGGTCGGGTTCTTCTCGCAGCCGGTCCAACTGATCGGGAAACTTTGCCAGGGCCAAGGCTCCGTGGCTCAGGCTGTGGCGGGTGGTCTCGTTCCCCGCGATAACCAGCAGAAGGAAAAAGGTCTGAAACTCAGAGGGAGTTAGTTCTTCTGAGGCCGCGAGAATCGAAACCACGTCTGCTTCAGGCCGCTTCGCTCTTTCGTTGGCGAGTTTCTGGGCGTACTCGAACACCTTGAGAGAACTGGGACTCCTGAACGGAAGTAGTCGATAGGGCTCGGTGTCTTCCTTGTCGTACAGCAACTCGGAGAAGTCCGGGTCGTTGTGGTACACGACGGCGTCGGCCCAGTGGAACAGTTGTTCAGCGTCCTGATCAGGGACACCGAGCAACTTACTGATCATCTGGATCGGGAACTTTCGGGCAACTGTCTCGACAAAGTCGACTCGGTGATCCAAGAGGGCCTCGTCCATGTTTTCTGCGATTAGAGCTCTAGCGGTGCTTTCCCATTTTTCGATAGCTCCGCGGGTGAAATTGCGGGAAACAAGTTTCCTGATCCTGGTGTGCTCGGGGGGGTCTGTCTCCAGCATCGTTCGACGGGCTTCACGCGCTTCGGGGTCCTTTTCCAGCTCCTCGAGTTCGGTTCCTCCCACCTGTGACGAGAAGGTTCGGTGGTCGCGGTGAACTTCGACGAGATTGTCAAGACGCGTGATTGCCCAGAAACCAGAGTTTCCGTCCGGTTCGTCGAACCACGCAACAGGAGCGGAGGCACGTAGCGTCGCGAACTCGGCATGGGGGACACGCTCTGCCCAGACGTCATTGTCCAATATCTGGATGCCGGGTGCTGTTTCCTGCTTTCGGGCCATGGAGTTGGTGCTTAGTGGAGGAACCGGTCAACTAGGCGGTCTGCCTGTCGACGGGTTTCCACTTGGTGATCGACTGATTCAGAGATCATTGACATCGGATCGATACCGGGGTCTGCCAACTCCTTCGGGCCGGTCTCGTCATGGTCGATAACCAGTGCCTCTCCCACGGAATCGAACTCTATGGCGTTCTGTACTGCCCGGTACCAGCCTGCGACTTAGCGTTTGAAGAGGAGCGGTCCTCTGCTTCTAAACCAATACGACTCCAGATCGTCCAGGAGTCGCGGTCGACAATCGTCCGACGCTCACAGGCGAGGAGAGCGTTAGGAACCGGCGCCTCTGGTCGTCGGTTCTTGAGCGTCGAGGAACTCGCGGACGAGCCGGTTGAACTCCTGGGGGGCCTCGTTGGGGGTTAAGTGTCCGATGCCGGGTAGTTCTACAAGGTTCGCGTTGCGGATGCCGTCGGCCAGCAGCCGTGCCACGGCGGGAGGTGTCGACGGGTCGAGTTCGCCTACGACGACCAGCGTTGGCACGTGGATCGTGGCCAGGGCGTCCCGGACGTCGTGGTCCGGCAAACAGCGCACAGCGTCCTCGTATGCCCCGGATGTCAGGCGCTTCATGGCCGCCACGGCTAGGTCGAAGTCGGGACCGGAGAACCCGGGTCCGGAGATGCCGACCATCACGGACTCGGCGATGTCTGTGGGGGTGAGACCGGCTCGCAGGGGTTCGAGTCGCTGCTCGATCCATTCCTCACGGGTCGTACCGTCGAGGCCGAAGGCGGGGCTGGTGTCGGCAAGTACGAGTGATCGGACACGGTCGGGGTGTTCGAGCGCGACGTGGAGTGCGTGTTGTCCGCCGAATGACAGCCCGACCAGGTGCGCTGAGTCCACGCCGAGCCGATCGAGCAGGGATACGGCGGCACTGGCGATTGCTGGAAAGGTCAGGGACTCGAGGGGTTCGGAGGCTCCGAAGCCAGGGAGGTCCCATGCGACACACCGCCAGCGATCAGAAAGATCCTCGAGTTGACGGTCCCAAGCGATTCGGCTGTGACCGAGGCCGTGTAAGAAAAGCACGACGTCACCGGTCCCGGCCTCCCGCCAGGCAATCGGGCGCTCATCGACGTCGATCAACACGGAGGTGTCCGACATCCGAGTAACGCTATCTGTGGTCGTCGTTCCCGGATTGGGCTGGGGCCAGGTAGTCGCTCAACTCACCAACTGGTCTTACGCCTCATCGGTACAAGTCGGGCACCGGTGGTTCGGATGGCTAAAGCAGACGACCGGACACCGGTACTTCCCTGAACTGTGGACGGTCTGGACCCGGTTCGGGACCTGACCGTCACCGCCAAAGGCCCGAGTGACCGACCAAATCGGCCGTTAGCCTCGCTCCTGCGGGGTGGAGCAGTCTGGTAGCTCGTCGGGCTCATAACCCGAAGGTCGCAGGTTCGAATCCTGCCCCCGCTACCAAGTAGAAGGCCCGGTCCTATTGACCGGGACTTCGTCGTTTTGGACCACGCCCTAGGGTTGTTAACCGAATGATGTCTGGCACTCCCCAAGCCTGGTCAGTTCGGGCCCGGAACCTTCCTGAGCACGCGGAAAACCCGATTCATACCGACGAAGGTGGCCGGGCTGCCGGGTTCAATACTGCCCTGGTTGCCGGGGTCACTGTTCATGCATACATGGTCCGGCCGGTTGTCGAGGCGTGGGGTGAGGGCTGGCTGGCAGCTGGTTCGTCCACCGTGGAGTTCCTGGCCCCGGTGGAGGCTGGAGACCTGGTCGATTGTGTACCCGAACCCGTTGGCAACGGATCGGTTGAGGTACAGGCTTTGGTCGACGGTGACCTGCGAGCCCGACTGGTCGCCCATCCGCCCGGTGGTGTTCATGCCGTGGGAAAGGACTGGTCGGACCGGCCTCTCTGCGAACGCCTTCCGGACCATGTCGAGCCCTTGGTCGACCAATGGATCAACTATGCAGAGCGGGCTGGGGCCGACCTTGCGCTGTGTGCCAAGGCCGCGGTTGTGCACCCGTCAGTCTGGCCAGCGTTGGCCAACGGGGTGATGACCCGCCACCTGGTAGATGGATCGTGGATCCACACCTCGAGCCGCATCGCCCATCACGCTGCGGTGCCTGTCGGTGTCTCCGCACTGGTGGAGGCCACCGTCGTCGACCGGTTCGATACTCGGAGCGGTAGCCGGGCCGTAGTCGACGTACGGATTTCTGTCGACGGGTTACCCGTGGTCACGATCGAACATGAGGCCCTCGTTTCCCTAGGGCCCACCGCCCCTTGACCGATATCGGCACGAAGCGAAACCACCCCAGTCAGCCTCCCAGAGGGGGTCAAGCGGCGGCGCGCGTAAGGGCCTTCCCGTCTACTTCCGGTGGGTGCGCCAGATCCCATCCATCTGTCCAGCCTCGTAGGATCGGACGGCACCCGTTCGCTGGAGGTTGGCCAGATGGCCCTTGACGTCCGACCGCTCACCGCCACCCTGGGAGCCGACGTGTCCGGTGTGGACATGGCCGATGTCGACGGTTCGACCTTGGAGGCGCTCCATCGGGCCTGGCTGGACCACAAGGTCCTGGTCCTGCGCGATCAGAACATCACCACCGAGGAGCACATCGCCTTCGGACGGTTGTTCGGCGACCTTGAGGTCCACCCTTTCGCGGTGTACCGCGGGGCTCGTACCGACCACCCGGAGGTCGTGACCCTAAGGTCCGATGCCGAGACCACTTACTCAGCGTCGGTCTGGCACTCCGACGTCACCTGGCGAGAAGCGCCGTCGATGGGTTCGGTCCTGCGGGCCGTCGAGATACCTCCGGTTGGTGGTGACACGTGCTTCGCTGATGCCACAGCCGCCTACGATCGTCTGCCCGACGCCTGGAAGTCCCGGGTTGATGACCTGGTGGCTGTCCACGACTTCACCCGCGCGTTTGGTGGTCGGCTTGACGCCGCCGAACTGGCCGAGAAGCAGGCGACCTACCCGGCGGTCGAGCATCCGGTCGTCCGTACCCATCCGGCAACCGGTGCCCGAGGGATCTACACCAATCGGTCGTTCACTTCACATGTGATGGGTGTTGACGCCGACGAGTCCACGGAGATCCTCAGGAGACTGGAGCGGGCGATCATGGATCCGAGTGTGCAGTGCCGGATTCGGTGGGAGGTCGACACGTTCGTGATGTGGGACAACCGGGCCGTCCAACACTTTGGGACGAACGACTTCTATCCGGAGACCCGACATATGGAGCGGGTCTCCATCGTCGGCGACCGGCCCGTCTGATCCCGTGGCCCCGCCTCAGGTAAAGGCGGGGATGACTTCGGAGCAGAAGAGTTCCATGGACCGTTTCTGCTCGGTCAGCCCGAGGCCGAGGCTGGCGTAGTAGACGAACTCGTCGACCCCCAGTTCTTGGTAGCGCCGCAGCTTGGCCACTACCTCGTCGGGGGTGCCGAACACCAGGTTCTCGCTCAGGGTCACCGGCTCGTAGTCAGCAGCGTTGGCTACCTGGTCCATGGGGATTGTCCTTGGGAAGCCGTTTTGGACGTCGCCTAGGTTCTTGAACAGGTTCTCGAATTGGCTTAGCTGACGCTGGGCCGCCTCGACGGGGACCATCCACTGGTCGGCCGAGTCGTAGACGGCGGTGTGGCGCATGACGGCCCAGGTAGGCGTGTCGTATCCGGTATGGGCGGCAATCGAGGCGTCGAGTTGTGAACGGTAGAGCTCGGCTTCGGCGAACGGACGGGCGATGGGCCACGACAGGATGTTGCAGTCGTTCTTCACCGCAAAGTCGAAGGTGATGGGCGAGCGGGCGGCCACCCAGATTGGTGGGTGGGGCTTCTGCACCGGCTTAGGTACCGAGGTGGAAGTTGGGAATGACCAGAACTCACCGTCGTGGGCGTAGTCACCGGCCCACAGTTTCTTGAGGACAGGCAGCATCTCCTGCATATGGCGCCAGGCGTCGGACTGCTTCAGGCCGGGGTGCATGCGGTCGAACTCGCGTTGGTAGGCACCCGATCCGATTCCAAACTCCAGTCGACCGCCGCTGATCAGGTCGAGGAAGGCCGCCTCTCCGGCCAGGTTCACCGGGTGCCAGTAGGCGGCGACAGCTACCGCCGTACCGAGGCGGATCCGGTCAGTGTGGCTGGCCCACCAGGTGAGGATCTGGAGGGGGTTGGGGGCGATGGTCATCTCGAGGGCATGGTGTTCGGCGGCCCAGGCGATGGTGAACCCGCCCTCCTCGGCCATCTGGACCATCTCGAGGGTGTGGTGGGCCACCTCGTTCATGTCGCGGCTGTCATCGAGTCGCTCGAGGTTGATGGCGAGTTGGAACCTCATGTCAGCCGGCCTCCCCGTCGGAGATGGTCGGGGTCCGGTGGGCGAACGAGTCACGCCGAAAGCTGTAGAGGGCATCGGGGTCGACGGCCACGTCGATCACCGCTGGCCGACCGGCGTCTAGGGCGGCGCGGACGGCTTCGGCAACCTCGTCGAGGCGTTCCACCCGGTAGCCGGCGGCTCCGTAGAGCTCGGCGACTTGGTCGAAAGGCGGGTTGTGCAGGTCGGCACCGATGTAGCGGCCGTCGAAGAACTCGCGCTGGTAGGCCTTCTCGGCACCCCAACAGCCGTTGTTCATCACCACGGTCACTGTGTCTACGCCGTAGTCGACCGCCGTGCTGAGCTCGGACAGGATCATGCCAAAGCCCCCATCCCCCATAAGGCTGACTACTGGCCGCTCGGGCCTGGCCAGTTTCACGCCTAGCCCGCAGGCGAACGAGAACCCGACTAGGCCGAAGTCCAGGGGGCTGAACAGGCACGGCGGCTCGAAATGGTTCAGGGCGTCGGTGGCCTGTAGGCAGAGCGTTCCGGAGTCCAGGGTGACGGCGGCGTTCCGGGGTAGCACGGCTCGCAGTTCGCGAAACAGGCCCGCCGGCTGGATCGGGTAGGCGTCCGACACCTCGTCCCGACGGGCCCGGTGGTCGGCTCGGTCGTCAGCGAAGGATCGGGCCCAGGCCTCTGCGGTCGTCCGTACCCGGTGATCGGCCAGGGCCTCGACGAGTTGCTGGGCCACCGTGGGGGCGTCGGCGTGGATTCCGACATCGACGGGAAAGAACCGGCCGATCGCCGTGGGCTCCAACTCGACTTGGATAATCGCCGCTTCCCGGTTGACGTTTTCCCAAGAGAAAAAGGTCGAGTTGAAGCCGAGGCGGGTTCCAAGAGCCAGGATTACATCGGCTTCGCAAACCAGTCGAGAGGCCACCAGGTTGCCCCGGGGGCCCATCTGCCCAGCGCACAGCGGATGGTCGGACGGAATCGCGTCGCCGTGTCCGGGCGAGGTGACGATCGGGGCATCCAACGCCTCGGCCAGGGCGCTGACCGCGGAGTGGTCGCCGCCGTTCTTGATGCCGGCACCAGCCACGATGACCGGACGGTCGGCGTCGGCCAGTAGGCCAGCGGCCCGGCAGATTGGTTCGTCGGCTCCGGCGGGTGCTTCGTGAGCCCGGGAGGTGGCTGGGTCCCAGGGTGGGGGGAACTCGGCGGTTCCGGCGAGGACGTCGCGGGGCAGGTTCAGGTGCACTGGTCCGCGACGTGGAGCCAGGGCGACCCGGAACGCCTCGCGGATCATCTCAGGGATCCGGTCGGTCGACGGCACGGTCCATGTCCTCTTGGTGAGGGGCCGGAACAGGGCGTCCTGATCCACCTCCTGGAAGGCGTCCCGGTGAACGTGAGCCGTGGACAGTGCTCCAGCGATGGACACAACCGGCGAGAAGGCCGCCGCCGCCTGGGCTACACCAGTGACGAGGTTGGTAGCACCGGGGCCATTCTGTCCGGCCAGCACAACGCCGGCCCGTCCGGAGGCCCGGGCGTAGCCGTCGGCCATGTGGGTCCCGGTCCGCTCGTCGCGGACGCCGACGTAGGTCACGTCGTCGGCGTCGTACAGCCCATCGAAGACTTCCATGGCGGCCGATCCGATGAGCCCGAACACGTGACGCACTCCCTCGGCTTGGAGGGCTTCGACGGTGGCCTGGCCACCGGACAGCGTGGCCGGCCGCGTTCGCCTCGCCTGGCCGCTCATCACAGGTCCCCCCACAGGCCGTTCAGCATCGTTCCTTCGAGAAATCCACTGTTAGTTCGGCGAAGGCTCCGCGGCACATCCATTCTCCGGTGCCGGAGGCCGGCGACGACAATGGTGGCCCGGTTACCGGCCCCCTCCGGGGAGTTCATGGCTGCGGAGGCTAGGCGGTAGGGGCGTCAAGCCCGCAGCCCTGTGGGCCTCACGGGATCGACGGGACCCGGCCAACCCACCTGTCGCTCAGCACTGACGTTCTACCGTTGGGCCTCGGTCTGGTTCGGCGGACCGGCAGAGGGCCCCCTCCGGCCCTGGAGGCCTTTACAGGCTCTGCCCAGGAGTCACAGGAGCTCCCACGGTGACTCCCTGAACAGGGAACATAGAATCAGCGGATTCAGAAAATCGATCACATCACTTTGACGGATGTTTGAGGGCCATGAATGATTTCCGGATGGTGATGGCCTCGGACCCGACCGTTGAGACGGTCGTGGACCTTCTGGCCGATCTGGTGGCCTTCCCGACTGAGAGCCGGTCGTCGAACCTCGATCTGGTCGACCTGTATGCCGAGCGGGCCGCCGCTGTCGGCGGCACCGCCACCGTGGTTCCTGGCGAGGCGGGTCAGGCCAACCTGCACCTCCGCTTCGGACCTGACGCCTCCGGTGGCGTCCTGCTGTCGGGGCACACCGACGTTGTCCCCGCCGGATCCGGATGGTCCACCGACCCGTATGTCCTCACCGAGGTAGACGGGCAACTCCGGGCCCGGGGGTCGGCCGACATGAAGGGCTTCCTTGCCGCCGCCCTCGTCGTGATGGAGTCGGTCGACGTGGACGGCCTCCGCGCTCCGGTCCACCTGGGGCTCAGCTACGACGAGGAGATCGGCTGCGTAGGCGTCCACGGCCTGCTGGACACCCTGTCCGCCGACGGGTCCTGTGCCCCCGAGGTAGTGGTGGTCGGGGAGCCGACCAGCATGAGGCTCTGCAATGCCCATGCCGGGAAGGTGGCCTGCCGGATCGAGCTGGCCGCCGCCGCCGGGCACTCCAGCCGGGCGGCCACCGACCCCAGCGCCGTACACGAGGCTGTGGCCCTCGCCGTGGCCATCGAGGACCTCAACGACCCGTCGCGCGGTGTCAGCGCCAACGTCGGGACACTCCGCGGCGGTGTCGCCGTCAATGTGCTGGCCCCAACCTGCACCATGGAGTTCGAGGTCCGCCACTCCGTCGACGTCGACCCTGACGAGGTGCTGGCCGACCTACTGGCCCGGGTGGTCTCCGCCGACGCCCGCCTGTCAGCTTTCGGCGGCTATGCCACCACCGAGGAGTTCATCCGCTACCCGGCCCTAGCCACTGACCCGGAGATCAAGGCCGTGGCCAGAGTCAAGGCCCTTGTCGGCCGTGGCGAACCGGGACCAGTCGGGTTCGGAACCGAAGCCGGCCTCTACTCCGACCGCCTGGCCACCCCCGCCGTAATCGTCGGCCCCGGCGACATCGCTGACGCCCACCGGCCCGACGAGCACGTGGCCCCCGACCAGCTCGACCGGTGCATTGACCTGCTTCGACGCACCGTCGACTCGTTCTGCATCAATCCCGAAACGGGAGGCACCCCATGACCACCGCTGCCCGCCTGACGGACCCCACGAGCGTCCCCTGGACCGAGCCGCCGACCGCCAGGGACATCCTCGCCCGGATCGACGAGCTCGGCCCCGGTTGGCGCGAGCGCCGACGGGCGCTTGACGAGGCCGTCGAGTTCCCCCACGAGAACTTCGCCGAGGCGAAGGCCGCCGGTCTCCACGCCCTAACCCTGCCCACCGAATACGGCGGCGCCGGGGTCTGGCTTCCCGGTCGCTACAGCCACTGGTACGAGGCGCTGGAACGGATGGCCTGGTGGGAGACCAACACGGCCCAGCTGCTGCAGGTCCACAACCACGCCGCTGGAATCATCGCCTGGCACTCGACCCCCTCTCAGCGCGACTACTTCCTACCCCGCATCGCCTCCGGGGACTTTTGCGCCTCGCTGGGCTCGGAGGCTCACCTGTACGAGAACGGCGCCGAGGTGCTGGAGTCCGAACTAACCAAGGTTGACGGCGGCTACCGCCTCACGGCCCGCAAGGGCTTCGCCTCGGTGGCTGCCACGGCGAAGTACCTGATGGTTTGGTGTGCCGTCGAGGGCGACACGCCGTACGCCCACCGGATGCTGTTCGCCGTGGTCGACGTGGACTGGGACGGCGTGGAACTGCTCGACGACTGGCAGATGCTGGGGATGCGGTCGACCATCTCCTGCGGGGTGCGGTTCACCGACGTGTTTGTCCCCGACGACCACGTGGTCGGTACCCCCGGTGGGTGGGTCACCGGGGACCCTCGCACCTTCTCGTGCGGCTACGCCGCCAACCACCTCGGCTCGGCCCAGGCGGCTTTCGATTTCCTGGCCGAGTACATCACTGAGCGTCCCGACCTGCGGGACTCGGAGTCTGTCCGGGTGAAGTTGGGCCAGATGGACGCCCAACTGTTCGCAGCCAGGGCCTGCCTGCGGTCTACGGGATCCCGCCTGGACCGGGGCGACGACCCCGACGATTGCGAGGCCGACGCCGTGCGCACTATGCACCTCGCCAAGGATGCTGTCCTGACCATTCCCTACCAGGGCTTTGACCTCGTAGGGGCCCGGGCCTGTCACGAGCGGTACCCCCTGGGCCAGATGATGCGCGACGCCCGCACCTTCACCCTGCATTTCCGCGACGACCTGTACGTCGAGCGGCTCGCCCAACTGGCGCTCGGCAACGGATTCTCGGCCAAGGGTGGTCGCGGAGGCTCTACCCCGTTCGAGGCCGGCACTGGAGCCACCGCCCAGGCCACGGCCGGGGCATGATGCCCACCGCTTGAATCCGGATCCGCACCACTGAGGAAGCTCGACCACCATGGCCCACCAGCGACTCCGTCCCTTCAACACGAGGGACACCTACCCCGAACAGAACCTCGACAACGACCTCAGCCAGGGCGTGGTGGCCCGCGGCACGATGGTGTTCCTGCGGGGTCAGGTCTCCCAAGACCTCGAGACCCGAGAGTCGCTTTACGTCGGCGACGCCGGGAAGCAGGCCGAGAAGGCGATGGCCAATATCGCCATGCTGTTGGAAGAAGCGGGGTCGGCGCTGGACCAGGTATGTCGGTTTGTCGTCTACCTCACCGATATCGGCCACCGGGAGGCCGTGTACCGCGAGATGGGAAGGTGGCATGTGGGCGTCCATCCCTGCCAAACCGGGATTGTCGTTTCCGCCTTGGCCCGCCCCGAGTGGTTGGTCGAGATTGAGGCCACGGCGGTCATCCCCGACTGACCGGTCTGCCGTCCGCTGCCCTGATGCGCTCCTCCCAGACTGACGAGGTCCTAGCCGGTTTACGAGCCGTGGCCAATGGCTCGTTGTCGGCAGCTACCAACATGCCGCCGGCCATGTACCACGACGACGAGATCCTGACCCTCGAACGCGACCGGGTGTTCGCCCGTGACTGGGTGTCACCCGGCCTGGCCGCTGAGATTCCCAAGCCCGGGGACCGCCTTACCTGGTCGATTGCCGATCGCCCAGTGTTTTGCGTTCGGGGAGCCGACGGCTTGATCCGTACCTTCTCCAACGTCTGCCGCCACCGCATGATGACCTTGGTCGATGGCGACGGGACTGGGCTTCGGATCACCTGTCCGTACCACGCCTGGACCTACGACCTCGAGGGCCACCTAGTCGGAACCAACCACATGGAGGCCACTGATGGGTTCGACGAGGCCGACGTCTGCCTGCCCGAGGTCCGCACCGAGGTCTGGCAGGGCTGGATCTACTCCACCCTGAACTCCGACGCCTTGCCAGTGGCCGAGCTCCTGGCGCCCATGGAGGAGTTCGTGGCCCGCTACGGAGTGCCCGACTACGTCCCCGTCCATCGACAGGACGAGACGTGGGGCGGAAACTGGAAGTTCCTTGTCGAGAACTTCATGGAGGGCTACCACTTACCGGTTGCCCACAGATCCACGCTCGGCACCTGGATGCCCATGGACTCGGTGGTGTTTCCTGACCGGCGCCACGAGGGCTTCACCTACCAGATGTTCGAAAAGGACGAAAACGCTCAGTACGGACGGGCCCATCGGGACAACGACCGGCTGGAAGAGCCCTGGCGGTCCACCACCTTTATGCCGACGGTGTTCCCATCACACATGTACATCCTGGCCCCCGACCACCTCTGGTACCTGTCGCTACGCCCGGACGGCGTCAATCGGGTCGACCTGCGGTTCGGGATCGCCCTGGCCCCGGAGGTCCACGCCTCGCTGGACGACCCCGAGGCGTGGATTGCCGAGATGGTCGGGTTCTTCACTGCGGTGTGTGAGGAGGACCGGCGGGTTGTAGAGGGCATCCACGCCGGGTCCCGCTCTCCGATGGCCTCACCGGGACCCCTGAGCTGGCTGGAGCACGAGATCCACGACCTCATGGGCTACCTCGCCGACCGGCTGGCCTAGGTTCCGCGCATGACCTTCTCGATCACCGGCCACTGCGCCCTCACCGGCATGTTCGGGGTGGCCATCACTACGTCGTCCATTTGCGTTGGATCACGGTGCCCGCACGCCCGGGCCGGCGTCGGGGCCGTAGCTACCCAGAACGTCACCGACCCGACCTTGGCCGCTTGCGTGTTCGAACGCCTGGAGGCCGGAGACTCGGCGGTGGAGGCCGTGGCAGCCGTCATGGAAGGTCGGGCACACGCCGACTACCGCCAACTGGCTGTGGTGGACGCAGCCGGCCGGACCGGGCACTTCACCGGCGCCCACATCCTGGGCACCAACCGGGTCGTGGAGGGCGAACACTGCGTAGCCGCCGGCAACCTGCTGAGCACTAGGGAGGTCCCGGCCGCCATGTGCGCGACGTTCGGGGCCCATCCAGACGCCCACCTGGCCGACCGCCTCCTCCTCGGGCTGGAAGCCGGACAGGCCGCCGGAGGGGAGGAGGGCCTGGTGCACTCGGCGGCCCTGCTCGTCCACCATGAGCAGCCGTTCGCCCTCGTCGACCTGCGCTGCGACTGGGACGACGTCGACCCGGTGGCTGTGGTGCGGCACCTCTGGACCGACTACAAGCCCCAGATGCAGCCCTACCTCGACCGGGCCGTCGATCCGGCGGTCGCGCCCAGCTACGGCGTGGCTGGCGACCCGTGATCGGGCGGTTGGCTTGCTGACTGATCGGCAGGTCGCCGAGTTCTGGCGCGACGGCGTCGTGACCGTGCCCGATGCCGTCAACCCGACCCAGCTGGCCGCCCTACGGGCCGACCTTGACGGCTGGGTGGAAGAGAGCCGCTCCCATGAGGAACCCTGGGGCGAAACCCTGGACGGGCGGCCTCGGTTCGACGTGCAACCCGGTCACTCCGCGACTCGCCCGGCCCTGCGCCGGGTGGCGGCGCCGTCCGAGGTGTCCAATGCCCACTACGAGGTCATGGTGGACAGCGCCATGGTGGACATGGTGACCGCCCTCATCGGACCCGACGTCAAGGTCCACCACTCCAAGGTCAACACCAAGCTGCCTGGTTCGGCCACCGAGGTGGAGTGGCACCAGGACTTCCCCTACACGCCGCACTCCAACACCGACCTGGTGACCGCCCTGCTTATGGTCGACGAGGTCACCGAAGAGAACGGACCGTTGGAGGTGGCGCCCGGTTCGCACGACGGCCCCCTGCACTCCCTCTGGCACGACGGGACGTTCACCGGTGCCATCGCCCCCGACGTGGCCTCCGGCCTGCGGCGCGATGCCGTGCGGTGTACCGGTGAAGCGGGATCTGTCTGCCTGATGCACACGAAGTTGGCGCACGGTTCGGCGCCCAACCGATCGGACCGGCCGCGCACCCTGTTCATCTGCGTCTACGCGGCGGGTGATGCCCTGCCGTGCGGGCCAAGCCCGGTTCCCACCGTGCATCAGGGGCTGTTCGTCCGGGGCTTCGACTCTGGCCGCGTCCGTTCGGTGCCCTATGAGGTGGATATGCCCGAACTCCCGATCGGAGCCTCGTTTTTCTCCCAGCAGGAGGCAGCCGGCACCTAAAGGCGCATATGACGACCAACGAGTCTCACCTAAGCGGTCGGGGCCCGCGCCACCTGGGCGCTGGTGGTTTGAGGCCCCGCCGCTAGCGGACGACCAGGTCCAGGTCGGAGCGGCTGAGCCGCTTGCAGCCGTCGTCGGTCACCACCACCGAGTGGCCCAGCGTCATGGCCCGGCCGGCGTCGAAGTCCAGCAGGATCATGTGGAGGAAGAACACGTGGCCCGGCTGGAAGACCAGTGGGTTGCCCTCATAGATCATTGGCCAGTCCGTCCATACCGGGGCGTAGACGGCACCCATGCCGTAGCCACAGGCGTTGAGGCGGTGCTTCTGGTAGCCGGCACCGTCCAGGACTCGGGCGTGGGTGGTGAACACCTCGCCCAGGGTGGCGCCCGGTCGGACCGCCTCCTCGCAGGCCAGCAGGGCCTCGTGGCAGGCAGCGTGCATGGTCCGGTGCTCCGGCGAGGCCTCTCCGACCAGCAGGGTCCGCATCATCGCTGCGTGGTAGCGACGTTCCACCCCGCACCACTCCAGCGTGAGCTGGTCCATCGGGTCGAGTTGGCGCCGGCCGGTGACGTACCGGACCATCAGCGCCCCCGGTCCCGAGCCGATGATCATCTCGTTGCCGGCGTAGTCGCCACCACCGCCCAGTACGGCACCCTGCATATCGGCCAGGATCCGGGCCTCGGAGACCCCGACGCCAGCCAGGTCGATGGCTACGTCCCAGGCGTCGTCGGCTAGTTCGGCCGCCCGCCTCGTATAGGCCAGTTCCTGCGGGCTCTTCACCCGCCGCAGTTCCTGGACCAGCGTTGAGGCATCGGTCCAGGCCAGGAAGCCGTCGAGCTTGGCCTCCAGCATCCGCCAGTGGATGGCCCGCAGCCCGTAGGAGTCGAGCTCGATGCCCACTCGCGAGCCCGCGAGTCCTAGGTCGGCCAGCATCTCGCGGAGGTCGACTGTCGGATCCATGCCGTCAACGTCTACGTAGACGCGGACGTCGGTGACGTCGGAGGTGTAGGCGGCGGTCCCCCGGTCGGGCGCTCGGTTCAACAGGGCAATCCGGCCGTCGGCGGTCATGGCCATGCACTGAAAGCTGGAGAACCCGAACGTGTCGTAGCCGGTCAGCCAATACATCGACTCCTGCTTGAACATGAGCAGAGCATCGAGGCCGGACGCCGCGATGGCGCGGGCCGTGCGGTCCTTACGGTCCTGCATCTCCTCGGGGGTGAAGTGGATGGGCACTGGGTTCCCTCGGGTCTCGTCGGTCAGTAGGGGCGGCGCTCGGCGCTGCCGTGGTAGAGCACATCGGACAGGGCGGCGTTGGCCGCCGCTCGCACAGCCCGTCCCTCAGCCGTGCACTCACCGATCGGACGGGGGACCACGGTGAAAGAGGGATCGACGGGCCCTGGACCAACCGGAAGGACGTGGTGCTCGCCTCGGCTGGGACGGACCTCGGCCCCGACGTAGGACTGGAATGCCACCCCGACTCGCCGGTCTGTGCTGCTGTTGGGACGGGAACCGTGGACTAGGTGGGGATGGTGGAGCGACATCTGGCCCGGTCGGAGTTCCACGTCCACGGTGGTGGCCTCGTCGATTCCGTCGACGTACTGGCCCCGGGTCAGGATGTTGTCGGGTCCGAACTGATCCACATGGGGTTGGATGCCGTCCCGGTGGGTGCCCGACGCCACGGACACACAACCACTCTCCGCGGTGCTCGACGTCAGGGCCACCCAGGCGGTGACTAGGTCGGCGGAGTCGACACCCATGTAGGTCGCGTCCTGGTGCCAGCTCACATGGGCTGCGCTGTCTGGTTCCTTGATGAACAGCACCGAGTTGAGCAGTGCCGTGGGCCGGTCGACAAGGGCGGCAGCGCAATCGAGGATCACCGGGTGGAGGGCGAGGTCGGCCAGGAACGGCAGCACCAGGTGGGCGTTATTGCGATGGCCCCCGTGCAGGTCGTCCGGGTACCGGACCTCGGCGCTTTCCAAGGCGGCAAGCAAGCCGGCCGCCTCCTCCTCGGAGAGGACGTCGACCGGGGCCACCCACCCGTGGTCCTGGTAGTGGACCACCTGTTTGTCGGAGAGTACAGGCACGGGACGGGACGCTAGATCCGCCCGTGTCCCCGATCTAGCCTCCACGGACTCGGGGCAGGGTGTCCCGCACAACGCTGCTAGCCCAAAGGAGCACCGATGCCGGACGTGGACCTGCCGTTCAGTCGTCAGGAGTACGCCGACCGTCTAACCAAGGTGCGGGCGTCGATGGAGGCCCGGGGGATTGAGGTCCTGGTGGCCGCCGATCCGTCGAATATGTCATGGCTTACCGGCTATGACGGCTGGTCGTTCTACACGCCGCAGGCCGTGGTCGTGACCCACGACGGGGAGCCCTGGTGGTGGGGCCGGCGCATGGACGCCAACGGGGCCCGGCGCACCGTCTATATGGACGAGGCTCAAATCCTCGACTACTCGGACGACCATGTCATGTCCACCGAACGGCACGCCTTTGGTCAACTGGCCGGCCTGCTGGACGGGATGGGCCACGGATCAGCCCGCGTTGGCGTCGAGCTCGACAACTACTACTACTCGGCTGCCGCCCACCAACACCTGTGCGCTGGCCTACCCGACGCCGAGGTGCTGGACGCCACAGCACTTGTGAACTGGCAGCGGGGCGTGAAGTCCGACCGGGAACTGGAGTACATGCGCCGCGGCGCCCGGATTGTGGAGCGCATGCACGCCCGCATCCGCGACGTCATCCAGCCGGGCATGCGCAAATGCGATCTGGTGGCCGAGATCTACGCCACCGGAGTCTCAGGTACTGAAGAGTTCGGTGGTGACTATCCGGCCTTCGTCCCCATGATGCCCACCGGCGCTGACGCGTCGGCGCCCCACCTGACCTGGGACGACAAGCCACTGAAGGTCGGAGAGGGGACATTCTTCGAGATCGCCGGCGCCTATCGGCGCTACCAGTTGCCCCTATGTCGCACCACGTTCCTCGGGACCCCGCCTGACGACATGCGCCGGGCCGAGAAGGCGGTACTGAACGGACTCGATGCCGGGCTTGCTGCCGCCCGGGCCGGAAACCGGGCAAAAGACGTGGCCACCGACTTCTACGCCACCATGGAGGCCGCCGGCTTCCACAAGGAGGGCCGCTGTGGCTACCCGATCGGGATCAGCTATCCGCCGGACTGGGGGGAGCGGACCATCTCGTTTCGGACCACCGACGAGACGGTTCTCCAGCCCGGTATGACATTCCACTTCATGCCGGGCCTCTGGATGGACACCTGGGGACTGGAGATCACCGAGAGCATCGTGATCACCGAGGACGGTCCAGCCGAGGCGCTGGCCGATGTCCCCCGGGCCATCTACGTGAAGGGCTGAGGATGGCCGGGAGTGTGGTGCCGGTACCGGTCGACGAAGCCCTGGATCTCCTCGACGTTCTGATCGCCTACGACACCGTGGCTCTGACCCCGAATCTGGACCTGATCAGCGACGTCCAGGACCGCCTGGAGGCCCTCGGAGCGTCCGTGGTCCTCACCCACGACGACAGCGGCACGAAGGCCAACCTGTTCGCCACCATCGGTCCCAACATCAATGGTGGGGTGGTCCTTTCGGGGCACTCGGACGTCGTCCCGGTAGACCCGGCGGACTGGACCACGCCGCCGTTCACCGCTGACCGCCGCCACGGCCGGGTCTACGGCCGAGGAACGGCCGACATGAAGGGGTTTGTGGCCTGCGTCCTGGCCATGGCCCCCATATACGCGGAACTGGATCTGACGGTGCCGATCCACGTGGCGTTGACCTTCGACGAGGAGGACGGCTTCCACGGGGCACCGATCCTGCTGGCCGACCTGGTGGAGCGAGGCGTCCGGCCGTCGGCGGCCATCATCGGCGAACCGACTGGGTTGCGGACCGTGGGCGCCCACAAGGGCTGTTACGAGTACCGCACCATGGTGACGGGAATGAACGGTCACAGTTCGGCCCCCGCTGAGGCAGTCAGCGCCGTGCACCACGCCTCGCGCTGGATCTCCGGTCTGTTGGGCCTGGCCGACGATCTGGCCAACCGGGCACCCGATCCCAGCCCCTACGACCCGCCGTCGACCACCTTTAACGTGGGGACGATCAGTGGCGGGCAGGGACGATGCGTGGTCGCCGACCGGTGCTGGTTCGATTGGGAGATGCGCCCCGTCCAGGCTTCGGACACTTCGTTCGTCAAGGAACATATGGCGGCCGTAGAGACCGCCCTGCTCGACGAGATGCGGGCTGTGCACCCCGAGGCCTCCATCCGAACCGACGTGGTCTGCGAGATCGATGGCTTGGAGTGGCGGGACGCCTCGCCGGCCCTTGACCTTGTGCGGGTCCTGCTGGCCGACGAGGTAGCGGCGAACGGCGGCACCCTGCCGGTGGACGTGGTGGCCTACGGAACCGAGGCGGGGTTGTTCCAGGCAGCCGGCATCCCGGCGGTGCTCTGGGGCCCGGGGGACATAGGCGTGGCTCACCGGCCGGACGAGTTCGTCGAGGTGGCCGACCTTGAAGTCTGTCTGGCCCTGTTGGCCCGCTTGGGCGGACACCTCGCCCGCTGAGCAGGCTCGACGAGACCGTGGTTCCACCGATTTTCGACCCGGGTCTGGAAACGGCTTTCCATGCCGACGGTTTCGTCACCGTGGAACGCCTGATTCCCGAACACGTCCTGAGCCCGCTCCACGAGCGGTTCGACCGCCTGTTCCGTGGCGTGTTCGAGACTGGGGTGGCGCCCGACGAGGTCAACTGGCAGGACGGGTCGGGAGACCCCACGCTGACCCGCCAGATCTGCAACGGCTGGAAGGCCGACCGGCTGGTCGCCTCGGTGGTCCTCTCCGAGCGCATCGGAGAGGTGCTGGCCCGCCTGGCCGGTTGGCCCGGAGCCCGGATCATTCAAGACAACCTGCTGTGGAAGCCGCCCGGCGCCCGGTCAGTGGGCTTCCACCGGGACAACGCCTACCTCGCCTGGTACCGGCCGCAGGAGATGGCCACCTGCTGGATCGCCCTGGACCCGACGGCAGCGGTCGGGGGGACGGTGGAATTCGCCCGGGGGTCACACCGGTGGTCGACGGACGGCAACCCTTTTATGCAGTTCCACGCCCCGGACGACCATCGGGACCCGATGGAGGCGGCGGCCGCTGCCGAGGGCGTGGCGTCCGACGTGGTGCCCGTCGAAGTTCCGGCCGGGGGAGGGTCGTTTCACCACGGCTGGACGTGGCACGGGTCGGCCCCCAACCGGTCTGACGTCCACCGCCGGGTTCTGGTGCTGCACTGCGGTAGCAGTGAGGCCCGGTTCCACCGGCCAGGCTTCGAGGAGGGCAACGGGCCCATCTACTCCCGGTACGCCCGCCCGGACGTCGACGACATGGACGAGGTCCACTTCCCGGTGCTGTGGCGCGACGACGGATACCGCACTCCAGGACTAGAAAGTCTCACAGTTCAGTTATAGGCTCTCACTCACAGTGATCGAGACCCGCCGTGGCGGGCCGGAGGCGGTCCCGTCCGCCGCCACACCGAATTCCGGAACCCACAGGAGCATTCCCATGACCCGCATGACCCCCAGCGAGGCCTTCGTCGAGACGATGGTGGCCAACGGCGTCACCACCACCTTCGGCATCATGGGCTCGGCCTTCATGGACGCCATGGACATCTTTACTCCGGCCGGGATCCGCCTGATCCCGGTGGTGCACGAACAGGGTGCCGCCCACATGGCCGACGGCTATGCCCGAGTTAGCGGCCGTCACGGCGTGGTCATCGGCCAGAACGGCCCCGGGATCTCCAACTGCGTGACAGCCATTGCGGCGGCCTTCTGGGCCCATAGCCCGGTGGTCATCGTGACCCCGGAGACCGGGACGATGGGCATTGGCCTGGGTGGCTTCCAGGAGGCCAACCAACTCCCCATGTTCCAGGAGTTCACCAAGTACCAGGGCCACATCGTCAACGAGAACCGGATGGCCGAGATCACAGCACGGTGCTTCGACCGGGCCATGTCCGAGATCGGCCCCACCCAGCTGAACATCCCCCGGGACCGGTTCTACGGCGAGATCGACGTCGAGATCGCCGAGCCGATGGTTTTAGATCGAGGCCCGGGCGGTGACGACAGCTTGGACGCGGCGGCCGAGATGCTGGCCAACGCTGAGTTCCCGGTCATGGTTTCGGGCGGCGGCGTGGTCATGGGCGACGCGGTGGCCGACGCCATCGTCCTGGCTGAGCGGCTGGGCTGCCCGGTGGTTAACAGCTACCTGCATAACGACTCCTTCCCAGCCAGCCATCCGCAGTGGTGCGGCCCGCTGGGCTACCAGGGGTCCAAGGCGGCCATGAAGCTCATCTCAGGGGCTGACGTGGTACTGGCCCTCGGCACGCGGCTCGGTCCGTTCGGCACGCTTCCCCAACACGAGATGGACTACTGGCCCGCCGACGCCAAGATCATCCAGGTCGACGCCGACCACAAGATGCTGGGCTTGGTCAAGAAGATCTCCGTGGGCATCTGCGGCGACGCCGGAGCGGCGGCACGAGCCCTGACCGACCGCCTAGCCGATCGCACCCTGGCCTGTGACACCAGCCGCGACGAACGTGCCGACCGTATGGCGACGGAGAAGAAGGCCTGGGAGGACGAGCTGGACGAGTGGACGCATGAAACCGACGACTTCAGCATCGACATGATCAAGGAGGCCATCGACGAGGAGGGCAACTGGCTACACCCCCGCCAGGTCCTTCGCGAGCTCGAGAAGGCCATGCCGGCCCGGGCCATGGTCTCGACCGACATCGGCAACATCAACTCGGTGGCCAACAGCTATCTGCGGTTCGACGAGCCCCGCTCGTTCTTCGCAGCCATGAGTTGGGGAAACTGTGGCTACGCCCTGCCGACCATCATCGGTGCCAAGGCGGCCGCCCCCGACCGTCCAGCGCTCTCGTACGCCGGCGACGGTGCTTGGGCCATGAGCATGGTGGAAGTCATGACAGCCGTTCGCCACAACATCCCGGTTACCGCGGTGGTGTTCCACAACCGCCAGTGGGGAGCCGAGAAGAAGAACCAGGTCGACTTCTACGGTCGACGGTTCGTAGCCGGCGAGTTGGACGGTGGCGAGAACTACGCCGAGATCGCCCGGGCCATGGGCGCCGAAGGGGTCCAGGTGGACCAACTCGAAGACGTCGGCCCGACGATGTCGGCGGCGATCGACGCCCAGATGAACGAGGGCAGGACCACGGTCATAGAGATCATGTGCACCAAGGAACTTGGCGACCCGTTCCGGAAGGACGCCCTGTCCACGCCGGTGCGCCACCTCGAGCAGTACGCCGACTTCGTCTGATTGGACTCTTCGGGCCCACGGCCCGTGTCGAAACTCAGATCCCGGTCGCCTGGGCCGGCTTGTGGGAAACGTCCCCGGGGTCGAGTTCACGGGTCCAGGCGGCGAATTCCAGCAGGATCCCATCGGGGTCCCGGAAATAGACGGAGCGCACGAACACCCCATCGTGCACATCGCGGGCCACCCCCCACTCGGAGTCGTCATGGTTCATGACCTCCGAGCACTCCACGCCGGCGGCTCGGAGCCGGTCCACATAGCCGTCGATGTCGGAGGCCGGCACGTGGAAGGCCACGTGGTTCATCGAGCCGTGGGCCGAGTGGATGGCCCCCCGGTCCGGCCGGTCGGCCGGCATCGACACCCCCGGGGCGGCCGGTGGTGCGTCAGGGAACCAGAAGAAGGCCACTGAGTTCCCGTTACCGCAGTCGAAGAAGAAGTGCTGGCCCGCTCCGCCGCCCAACTCGATGGTCTTGGTGAGTGGCATACCCAGGATGCCCTCGTAAAAGGCCACGGTGGCTGCCATGTCACGGCAGACCAGGGCCAGATGATTGATACCCCGGACCTCGAACCCGTGGCCCTTCTGCCCCCGGTCGTCGACCATGGAAGCCGACCCTAGACGGGGCCCGGTTCAGACCCCAGCCGAGGCGCTGCCAGACTCGTACCGTCCAACCCCCAACCAAAGTGCCGACATGACGACACCCGAACAGCAACTCACCGATTTCACCGACAGGGTGGTAGTGGTGACCGGCGGCAGTCGGGGGCTGGGCCAGGCCATGGTCGAGGCATTCGCCCGCTGTGGCGCCGACGTGGTGGTGGCCAGCCGCAAGATGGACGCCTGCGTGAAGGTTGCCAAAGAGGTCTCGACGGCCACCGGCCGCCGGACCCTGCCGGTGGCCTGCCACGTCGGTGACTGGGCGCAGTGCGACGCCCTCACCGAGGCCGTGTACGCCGAGTTCGGACGGTGCGACGTGCTGGTCAACAACGCCGGCAGCTCCCCGCTCTACCCATCGCTGGTCGAGGTCGGAGAGGCCCTGTTCGACAAGACGATGGCCGTCAACCTACGGGGAACCTTCCGGCTGTCGTCCACCTTCGGATCCCGCATGGTCGAGGCGGGCGGCGGCGCCATCATCAACGTGAGCTCCGTCTCGGCCTCGGCTCCCACTCCCGTGGAGGCCATCTACGGGGCAGCCAAGGCCGGGGTGCATTCGCTGACCGAGTCGTTCGCCCGGGCCTACGGCCCGACTGTTCGGGTCAACTGCCTACAGCCCGGACCGTTCCTCACCGACGTCTCCACCCACTGGCCGGCCAGCGCTCACGAGGGGTTCCGCGAGCGCCTAGCCCTCCAGCGGGCCGGAAAGGTCGACGAGATCGTGGGGGCAGCCCTGTACCTGGCATCGGACGCCGCATCGTTCACGACGGGCTCGGTGCTCAAGGTGGATGGCGGCGCCGTGTACGGAACGGGCTGAGCCGGGTACCAGACTGCAGCGAGCAGTGCCGACCCGCCCGGTACTGCCGGACGGACCGGAACGAGGAGCGACGACGTGGTGGATATCGGCCGGCCCGCGAAGGGGCAGAACCAGTGGTACCCGTTCATGGACCGACCGGTCCCGGCCACCGTCGAAGGCGTGCTGCAGAACCCCCCTGTCGTACCCCTCCACGACGTGGCGACTCTGCCCGCCTCGGCTCGTTACGTGGTGGTAGGGGCCGGGATACACGGCCTGTCCACCGCCTATCACCTGGCCAGGGAACTAGAGCGCACAGGAAAGGGATCGGGCAGCGACGTGGTCCTCATCGATAAGGCGGGCCCGGGTGCCGGCGCCACCGGCCTGGCCTGCGGCTGTGTGCGGAACCTCTACATGACCGAACCGCTCCACGCCATCCTCCGGGCCAGCGTCGAGGTATGGGAGTCCGATCCCGTCAACTTTGGGTTCCAGCAGGTCGGCTACGTATCGATCGGCGAGGAGAACCAGGCCGAGGACTACGTAAAGGTAAACGAGTCGCAGGTAGCTAGCGGCTACCCGTCTGACCTCTACACGGGGGCCGACGCCCACCGATTCCTGAAGAGCTTGTGGCCCGACTTCAAGACTGAGAACTGCGATGTAGTCCTCCACGAGCACCGCTCCGGCTATGCCGGTACCCACATGGTCATGTGGGGTCTCGATCAGAAGGCCCGCCAGTGGGGGGTGCGGCGGGTTTACGGGGTGGCCGTCACCGGCTACGACCTAGACGCCTCAGGTTCGGTCGTCGCCGTAGAGACCACGGCGGGGCGTATCGAGACCGACCAGGTGGTCGTGGGAGCCGGGGCGTGGACGCCCCAGCATTGGGCGTGGCTGGGCGGGCCGTCCGTCCTGGACGTCACCTACCCCGACGGCCACCTCGAGACGGGCATCGACATGTGGACCTACTGGCGCCTCTTAGAGGGCGAGGTCTTCCTTCCCCCGGGAGTCGACTACCGCACCGCCGACGGTAAGGACGGCCCGGTCCTCCACGTCGAGCTGATGAACACACCCGTCCACGGCGACGACGGCGAGGTGATCCAGGACTACGTGTACACCTACACCCGGTATGCCGCTGAGCGGGTGGGGGCACCAGGGCTCCAGGGCGGGACCATTCCGGTCAACATGGGCCCCGAGGCGAACGCCGACCCGTATGGCCACCTCAACGACGACTACCAGGCCGATGATTGGTTCGCCGAGTACTACTGCCGGACACTCGGGATGCTCTTCGAGCGCTTTGAGGACCTGCTGCCACACTTCAAACAGCGCCGCAACGGCGGGATCGGCGCCTTCACCCCCGACAACGTGCCCATATTCGACCACCTGGCCGAGAATGCCTTCGTCATCGCCGACTCAAACCATGGCTTCAAGATGATCGGTGTGGGCCGGCTCACGGCGTCGATGCTGGTCCACGGGGAGAAGCCCGAAGAACTGCGGCCGTTCACGCTCGGCCGCTACGCCGACGGCACCACGTTCGGCGACCGGAACTCCAACTCCCCCTGGGTTTAGGACCCCGAGGGTCGGCCCTCAGCGACTGCCTTCAGGGCATCCAGCTACGGAAGACGGTGTTCCGAGGAGCTCGCCTACCATGCGCCAGTGTCCGACGACCTACCCACCGACCAGCTGGTGGCGCTGGCCGACGAGCTGCGCGACCTCCTGGGTTCTGGTGGCTGGCTGGACCCGGCGGACGCCCCCCAGTTGACCGTCGACTACCGGGGCGCCTATTCCGGCGTTCCGGTCCTCATCGCGCGCCCCGACACGGTGGAAGACCTACGAGACGTCGTCCGGGCCTGCGCGGCGGCCGGGGTCGCCGTCGTCACCCAGGGTGGCCACACCTCGCTGTCCGGTGGTTCGGTCCCCACCGACTACCGACCGTCGGTACTGCTGTCGACCTCACGCTTGAACCGGATCACCTCGGTGGACCCGGCTCGGTTCACCATCACCGTCGAGGCGGGGTGCACCATCGAACAGGTCCAGCAGGCCGCCGCCGCGGTGGACCGGCATTTAGGCATGGACTGGGGTGCCCGAGGCACGGCCACCGTAGGAGGAGCCATCTCCACCAACGCTGGAGGGCTGAACGTCCTGCGGTACGGCCCGACCCGGGACAGCGTGCTGGGTCTGGAGGCGGTGCTCGCTGACGGTGAGGTATTCGATGGGCTGCGGGCCCTTCGGAAGGACAACACCGGCTACGACCTCAAGCACCTGTTCATCGGCGGTGAGGGCACTCTGGGGGTGGTGACCCGCGCCATCCTCAAGCTCTTCCCCCGACAGGACCACCACAGAACCCTCTTCGCGGCGCTGGCCGACCTCGACCATGTCAACGACCTCTACGCCCGGGCCTGTGCGCTGGACCACGGTGGCCTAACGGCGTTCGAGTTGGTTCCAGAGAGCGGCGTAGCCGGTACCGTCGAGGCTCTGGGTGTCGTCCGACCACTCGAGACCCAGGCCGAGTGGTATCTGCTGGCCCGGTTCAGCGGCAGCAGCCCGGTTGATGAAACCGCCCTGACCTTCCTGTCCGCAGCCGTCGAAGCCGGTCTGATCCTGGACGCAGTGGTTGCCGACACGGCTGCCCAGGAAGAGAACCTGTGGTTGCTGCGCGACGAACTCCCGCCCGAGACGCTCTTCGACGCTAAGGGAGCCAAGTTCGACGCCGCGGTCCCCATCGACCGGGTGGCTGAGTTCCAGCGGCGGGCCGAAGTCATCGCCCATGACCTATGCGGGCCAGAAACCGTGGTCTTCTCCTTCGGGCACCTGGGCGATGGGAATCTCCACATGTACGTGCTTGAGTCCCTGGAGAGGGGCAGCCGGCTCCAACCCGACCTGATCGTCGAGGCAACCCGGGCCATTGACTCTCTCCTTTGGGAAATGGGAGGGACGGTCAGTGCCGAACATGGCGTCGGCCAGGACCTCCTGAGCCGAGTGGCCGGCCAGAAGTCGACCGTCGAACTGGACATGATGCGGAGAGTCAAGGAGGCCCTGGACCCCGACGACCTGTTCAACCCGGGCCGGGGCGCCCACTCGGCACCGCCGTGGAAGGAAGGACCCGGGTGACCGCGCGCCAACGGTGGCTGACTGCTGTAGCTAAAAGCGGTCAGGAGGCAGAAAGCGAGCCACCCTCCACGGGTAGTCCCGTGCCGCTGATGTAGTTAGCCGTCTCCGAGCACAAGAAGGCCACAACCCGGCCGAAGTCGGCCGGATCACCGATCCGGCCCATGGGATGGGAGGCGGCCACCGCGTCCAGGTCCTGGTATATCTCCTTGAGGCGACCGGTGGCGTGCAGTCCCGGCTGGACCGAATTAACCGTCACGCCATCCCTGGCCACCTCGGTGGCCGTGGTCTTCAGGAAGCCAGTCAGGCCGGCCCGGGCAGTGTTGGACAGCATCAGCATCGCTGACGGCTCGCGGACAGTGGCCGACGTGATAGCCACCACGCGGCCCCAGCCCCGCTCCCTCATGGGAGGAATAAGGGCCTTGCACATGCGCACGTGGGCCAACAGGTTCAACTGCAGGGCCGCCGGGTACAGGTCCAGGTCGGTGGACTCAAAGGTGCCAGGCGGGGGACCACCGGCATTAGCCACCAGGATGTCGACGAAGCCGAGCACCTCGACGGCCTCGGCCAGCATGGCGTCCACGGAGGCGTCGTCGGAAAGGTCGGCGGTGAGGGTGACCGGATCTCCGTCCACCGTGGAGGCCGCGGCGGCCAACCGTTCAGCCGATCGGGATACCAGTGCTACCCGCACCCCTTCGGCGGCCAGGGC
This sequence comes from Acidimicrobiales bacterium, assembly GCA_022452035.1. Classification (NCBI taxonomy): domain Bacteria; kingdom Bacillati; phylum Actinomycetota; class Acidimicrobiia; order Acidimicrobiales; species Acidimicrobiales bacterium. Next base: position 111,839 of record JAKURV010000002.1, read on the forward strand.
ACGGGCCGAGGCCAGCCCCAGGCCGCTCGAAGCGCCAGTGACCAGCGCCGTCCGTCCTTCGATTCCGAGGTCCACGGTGGGCCCCTCCTCCGGGCCGTGCGGTCCCCGACACCGGACCGTCGGGCGGACGGTAGTTCCCCGACGCTCCGGCGTCGCCGTCCGGGAGGGTCAACTGGCAGGCTGTGGCCCGTGCACATTGACAGCGAGGCCCTGACCTGGTGGCTATTCCTGGCTTCTGCCGTGGTGTTTGTGTTGGCGTCGGTCCGAGCCGGTGACTTGTTGTTTACCGTCGGCTCGGTTCTCTTCCTTGCCGCCTGCGCGGTGTTCCTTGCCGGGCGTGGGCGCCCGACCGGCGACCGGTGACCGGCACCAGCCAGAACGGCGGGCGGCTACTAGTCGACTGCCTGCTGGCCCAGGGCGTCGACACGGCCTTCGGGGTGCCAGGTGAGAGCTACCTGGCCGTGCTGGACGCTCTTCACGACGTCGGGGACCGCCTACGGTTCGTGGCCTGTCGCCACGAAGGCGGCGCGGCCTACATGTCCGAAGCTTGGGCTCGGCTTACCGGACGAACCGGCATCTGCTTCGTGACCCGCGGCCCTGGTGCCGCCAACGCCTCGGTAGGGATCCACACCGCCGACCAGAGCTCCACGCCCCTGGTTCTGTTCGTCGGCCAGGTGGGTCGTGGCCACCGGGGCCTGGAGGCCTTCCAGGAAGTCGAATACACGTCGTTCTTTGATGACCTGGCCAAGTGGGTCGTCGAGGTCGACGACCCAGACGATCTTCCGCGGGTAGTCGAGGCGGCATTCACCGTTGCCCAGGCCGACCGACCGGGCCCTGTCGTCGTGGCGCTCCCTGAGGACATACTGCGCGAGGCGGCTACAGCAGGACCCAGACCGCCGGTGGAGGTGATCGAGCGAGATCCGCCCCTGGCCGACATGACCGCTGTAGGAGACCTCCTGTCTGATGCCGAGCGGCCCGTTCTACTAGTGGGCGGAGGGGGTTGGACGGCCGACGGGCGCGAGTCGCTGTCCGCCTTCGCCTGCCGCGCTGACCTGCCGGTCGTGGTGTCGTTCCGCCGCCACGACCTGTTTGACAACACCGACGATCACTACTGCGGTGAGGCCGGGGTGGGGATGCCACCGGCTGTCCGGGAGACGCTGGCCGGGGCCGACGTGGTGCTGGCTCTGAACTGCCGGTTCGGCGAGATGACCACAGGCGGCTACACGCTATTTGGGACCGACGGCACGGATGCCGGACAGCGCATCGCCCATATTCACGCCTCGGCGTTCGAGTTCGGCAAGGTGGTCCGAGCCGAGGTACCCGTCCACGCCGGTCCCAACGCCGCCGCCCGGGCCCTGGCCGCCACACCGGTGGACAGCTCCCGGTGGGTGGGGTGGCGGTCTGATCGGCGGGACGCCTTTTTGGCCACCCTGGATTGCCCACCGCAGCTTGGCGACCTAGATCTCGGAGAGGTGACGGCCTGGCTACGGGACCGCTTACCGGATGACGTGGTGGTGACCAACGGGGCTGGCAACTTCTCGGTGTGGCCTAACAAGTTTCTGCTCTACGGACCTGGGGCCCGGCTCCTGGCCCCCCAGAACGGCACCATGGGCTACGGCCTTCCGGCAGCCGTCGCCGCCAAGGTGGTCGACCCGGACCGGACCGTCGTCTGTTTCGCCGGGGACGGCGACGTCCAGATGACGTTCCCGGAACTGGGGACGGCCGTCCAGGCAGGCGCCCTGCCGGTGGTTCTGGTCGTGGACAACTCCTCGTGGGGCACCATCCGGATGCACCAGGAATTCCACCATCCGGGTCGCGTTTCGGCCACTGATCTCATGAATCCCGACTTCGTTGCCCTGGCCAGCGCCTACGGCATGCACGCTGAACGGGTTGACCGGACCGACCAGTTCGCACCAGCCTTCGAGCGGGCGCTGGCCTCGGTCACCGGCGCACTCCTGCACCTCGTGACAACTGCCGAGCAGCTCACCCCCCGCCTTACTGTCCAGGACGCACGCCGCGCCGACGGAAGGGAATGATCGGGCCATGGATTCCAAACCCCTATGTCGCTTCCCGGCTACCGCCCCGGTGACCGACATGCTCGAGGCGTTCGACGCTGACGGTGGGCTGGTCGTCGAGGAGATGGTCGAACAACCTGTCATCAATGCCATCAGGGAGGCAGCTGACCTCCACGCCGAAGGTGTTGTACCGGGGTCGGCCGACCAGGGCATGGGGGAGGAGGGGACGTTCTTCGTTGGAAAGAACACCAAACGCTTTTCGAGCCTGGGTCTGCTCACCGACGCCTTCTTCGACCTCCTAGAGAATGAGGTCTACACGGCGCTGGCCGATGCCGTGCTGTTGCCCAACTGCGGTTCCTATTGGGTGAACACTTCCCAGGTCATGTACATCGGCCCCGGCGAAACCGCCCAGGTTCTGCATCGGGACGCCGACAACTGGTTCCAGCACATGGCGCCGACATGGCCCGACACGCCTGAGGTGACGATCAGCGCCATGATCGGGCTGGAGGAGGTGACCGAAGAGCTAGGGGCCACGAGATGCGTGCCCGGGAGCCACCGCTGGCCAGAGTTAAACGTCTACGAGTTCGACGTCGAGACGGTGCCCGCCGAGCTGGAATCCGGCGACGCCTTCGTCTACTCAGGGAAGGTGCTCCACGGGGGCGGGGCTAACACCACGCCGGGACGGTGGCGACGGGCTTTGCACTTGAGCTTCGTAGTCGGTTGGCTGACGCCAGAGGAGGCCCATCCGCTCGACCACGTCGACGGGCTGGCCGACCGGTCGCCACGGGTACAGCGGCTGCTCGGCCAGCGGTCGTACGACCCGCGTCCGCACCTCGGCGGTGGCCTGTGGCTCCGACACGTCCGTCCGCTGGAGGACCAGGCTTGATCGCCGGTCGCTCGACCGGATTCCGTCGAGCGACGGGTTAGCCGATCTCGGCCTCGATTGCGTCGGCGACCAAGCGTCGCGTCTCGACGTCGTTGATCGCCCCGCCATGGGCCACCTGCTGGATGGCCAAGCCCTCGATAAGGCAGGCCAGCCGCCATGCCGAGTCCCTGGGGTTGACACAGGCGAAGTCCCCGGAGGCGACACCGTTGGTGAGGGTGTCAGCGAGAACCTCAACCCACGCCTCGTCCAACTCCATGACCGTCCGTCGAAAGGATTCGGACCGCAGCGCCACCGCCCAGCCCTCGATCCACAGTCGCCAACTAGAGAAGCCGCTGGCTGGGAAGAAATTGTCGACCACTATGTCGAGGAGTTCTCTCGGCGTTCCGTCGGTGTTCACCAGGAGCCGTAAAGCTTCTAGTTCCTTTTCGGCGGCGTGCCGGAACGCGGCGGCTAGGAGTTCATCCTTGGTGTCGAAGTGGTAGTGGACGAGACCGGTCGAGATCCCGAGGTACTTCGCCACGTCGCCCACCCGAGTGGAGGCGATTCCTTGCTTGCTCATCACCGTGCAGGTGGCCTCAAGGATCTGGATCCGGCGCTTCTCAACGGCCGGTCCGGGTCCTTGCGACTTTTCCACCGGCCGCATCCTATCGACTGACTGACTGACCCGTCAGTTCGTCACAGCCCGAGCCGATACGCTGCGACGATGGCGGTCGCCACGGGCCACGTGGTCCTCTCCGACCTCGAGAAGCGGTTCGACGACGTGGCCGTAGTCCGGGGCATCGACCTCGACATAGCGCCCGGCGAGTTCTTCTCCCTGCTCGGGCCGTCGGGATGTGGCAAGACCACAACGCTGCGCATAATCGGGGGCTTCGAACGGCCGGACCGGGGTTCGGTGTGGATCGACAGCGAGGAGGTCACTGACCTGGCGCCGGAACACCGGCCGGTCAACACCGTCTTCCAGAGTTACGCGCTTTTCCCCCACCTCACCGTGGAACGCAACGTGGCCTTCGGGCTGCGGTTCCAGAAGGTTCCGACCGATGAGGTGGCGACGCGGGTCGCACGGGCGCTGGCCCTGGTCGAGCTCAGTGGCTTGGAGGGTCGGCGTCCCCACCAGCTTTCCGGAGGGCAGCAGCAGCGCGTCGCTCTGGCCCGGGCCCTGATACTGGAGCCGCGGGTCCTGCTGCTCGACGAGCCGTTGGGGGCGTTGGACGCCCGTCTCCGCAAGGCCCTTCAAGTCGAGCTACGCAGCCTCCAGCAGGCGATCGGCATCACCTTTGTGTACGTCACCCACGACCAGGAGGAGGCGCTGACGATGAGCGACCGCTTGGCCGTGATGGACGAGGGCCGTCTGGTGCAGGTGGGGACCCCTCGGGAGGTCTATGAGGAGCCGATCGACGGCTCGGTGGCCGATTTCCTGGGCGTGGCCAACCTGCTCGACGTGGAACACCTGGGCGGAGGGAGGATCCAGGTTGGGGACCGAGTACTTCGGGCGACTGGTGACGGACCGGTCGGGCGCTGCCGGGTGGTCATTCGTCCCGAGAGGGTCCGGCTGGTCGAAGGAGAGCCAGACAATGGACTACCCGTTGTAGTGGAGCGGCGGGTTTTCACTGGCGCCACCACCCAGGTCCACCTCCGAAGCGGAGACCTGGCCTTTCATGCCTTGGTGGCCAATAGCGGCGGGGTGGCAGGCGACGGTGTTACCCACGCGGAGATGCCGGTCGACGCCCTCCGCTTGCTGGCCAGTTGACCGATTCCAGGTCCGTTGGGCTCAGATGCCGACTGAGGTGAGGTCGGCCAGCGCTGACTCCTTGGTGCCGCGACGACGCCGGAACCATGACATGACGGTGGCTCCGAGGGCGAGGGCGACCAGCGTGGAGGCGACGAGGAACGAGGCTAGGGCGTTTAGCGCCGGCGTAGAGCTGGTCCGCACGGCCGAGTAGATCCGGACAGGCACCGTCTCCGACCCGGCCCCCGAGGACAGGAAGGCGCTGATTACGAAGTCGTCGATCGACATGGCGAACACGATCACGAAACCGGCGAAGATGGCCGGGGCAAGCAGCGGGAGGAGAACCAGGCGGAGGGCCTGGAACTGGCTAGCGCCCAGGTCCCGAGCCGCCTCCTCGTAGTCCCGTCCTATCGACAGGAGCCGGCCGCGGGCCACCACAACCACGTACGAAATGGAGAAGGTCACGTGGCCTAGCAACTGGGCTGGCCGTCCCAGCGGGATTCCGGTGTACAGGCTCGTGAAGACCAACAGCAGCGAGGCACCCATCACGATCTCGGGGGTGACGAGCGGGACCAACATCAACCAGTTGGCGCCGCTGGCCGTCCGGGACCGCCATCGAGCTAGGCCGATAGCCAGAGTGATACCGATCGGGGTGGCCACCAGCATGGTGAGGAGAGCCAGAACCAACGAGTTGCGCAGGGCACTGTGCAGTGTCTCGTCGTGGAGAAGCGAGGCATTAGGTTCCCCGGTCCACCAGCGCAGCGAGAAGCCCTGCCAGACGGAGCGACTGCGCCCACCATTGAACGAGAACAAGACGGCGATGGCCACCGGCAGAAACATCCAAAGCACGTAGGCCCACGTCCAGGTGGCAAGGCCGATCGGCCGCCGCCACGGGTTCCGACTTCGTCGGCCGCTCACGCCCGGATCTCCCGCTGCATCCGCATGGTGCTGACTAGGTAGTAGGACATGAGGACGACCAGAAGGGCCGACAGCACCAAGACCAGGACAGCCCCCTTCTGGGGCTGGGTGGTGGCGTTCAGGTAGAAGTCGACCTGGTTCCCCACCATCTCAGTGGCCGGCGACCGCGACAGCATGTCGTTCGTGTAGTAGTCACCGAACATGGGCAGGGCGATGATCACACCGGCCCCGAGCATCCCGGGACGCGACAGTGGGATGGTCACGAGGTGGAACGTCCGGCCCGGTCCGGCCCCCAGGTCACGGGCTGCCTCAAGGAGCCGGCCGTCGAGTCGCTCGAGGGCGGCGTAAAGGGGGAGGACTAGGAATGGGACGTAGCCGTATACCAGACCCAGCACCACGGTGATCGGCTGGCCGTCCAACCAGTTCACCTGGACCCCGAACACCGAGAAGGCCCGGGTTACCCAGCCGTCAACCTGTAGCAGGTTGACCCAGGCCAGCATCCGCATCAGGTAGTTGACCCAGAACGGCAGGATCATTAGGGCTAGGAGTAGGCCGCGCCACCGTCCAGCGTGCCGAGCCAGGTAGTACGCCACCGGATAGCCGACGAGGAACGAAAGGACGACGGCACACACCACATAGGAAATGGTGCGTAGGAACACCTTCCGGAGGCTCCCCCCGAAAATTTCGCCGAGGACCTCGCCCGCATTGCCGAAGCTCCAGTTGAGAGGGTTCCAGGCCGGGACGGCGTTACGGAAGACGGGATCAATGTCTCCGAAGGCCACGCAGACCAGCGCGTAGAACGGCAGCACGAACAGCACCAGTAGCCAGACCGTCCCTGGGAGGGCGAACAGCCCCCACAGGGTGCCCCGGTCAGCGCGCCGTCGTGACCTGTCGGAGGTTGTTACGGAGGTTGGGGTGCCGGTCACCGTCGTCGCTCGGCGGGAAACCGGTCGCCCGACAGTGGGCCGAGGATCAGCCGGCGGTGAACTTGGCCCAGACGTCGGTCCAGCGGGCATCCACGTCCGGCTCTAGGGCCACGGCTCGGTTGCCCTTGGCGTACTGCGCCGGGGTTATCAGGGCGTTGGCCAGATTGGCCGGGACGTATTCCCAGTCAATCAGCGTCTGGGCGTCCAGGGCCTCAAGGGCCGGCTGGTAGCCCGTCCACCCGAAGTTTTCCAGGGCGTTGTCGACGTCGAGGAAGAAGTTGATGAACTCATGGGCCAGGACGGGACGTTGGGCGTTCCTGGCCACGCAGAAGACGTCGTTTCCGGTCACCATGTCGTCGGGCTGCCAATAGCCAAGTTCGGTCCATGAGGCATCCTCCGGGAGGTACCAGACACCGAGGAGCATGTCACCTGACCAGCACTGGTTGACTACGCGTGTTCCGGCGGGGACCTCGGTGTAGGCGAGGATGTCGATCTTTGGGTTTGTGGCAGCCGACATCTCCCGGAGGTCCTCCAGGGCGGCGTTCAGGACCTTCTGGTCGCCGGTGTTGATGTCCTCACCGTTGCGGTGCAGCACCGAGCCGATCACATCGCGGTAGGAGTCCAAGATACCGAGGCGACCGGAATAGGCGGAGTCCCACAGGATGTCCCACCCGTTGCCCGACTCGAAGTAGGACGTGTCGACGTCCATATCCGTCCGGTAGCCGATCCCCGTCGAATAAATGATGTACGGCGTCGTGTACTGGGCACCCACGTCGTAGTAGGGGTCGCGGAGGCCTTCAATGACGTTGCCGAAATTGGACAAGTAGGAGTGATTGAGGGGCTGGAGCAATTCAGCAGCCACCAGCCGGGACAGAACGGAGTCGGTCATCCCGATGATGAGGTCGGGCGTGAAGGCACCGGAGCGGAGCTTGTTGAGTGCCCCCTCCTCGGTGTCGTAGGTGGTGACGGCGGTCTTGACGCCGTAGGTCTCCTCAAACCGGGCGACCACGTCCGGGTTGAGGTAGTCCACGTAGTTGAGGATCTGCAGGGTTCCGCCCTCGTGAGCTTTCCCGGCGGCTACGGCGTCCCCGACCGTAGGGAGCGTGACCGGCTTGTCAGGCCGGGCCAGTTTCAGGGCTGTGCCCGAACCGCCGTCGCTTCCGCAGGCGGCGAGGATCGACGGGCCGAGTACCAGGCCCCCAGCGGCCACAGCCGAGCCACCGAGGAACTGGCGCCTACTGACCGGAGCGCGGCTGGCGGAGGTAGTCGGGTGTCGGTGTTCAGACCGGCGGTTCTTCATCGATGGGCCCCCTCGTGGTAGTTCTCGCGAAGGCGCGGCACTATAGTCAGCCACTGACTGACTCGCCAGTCAGTCACTTCGGTCAGAGGTCTGAGAAGTCCGAGGGAATTGGGACAAGGTGGGGCCAACTGGGGTTCCGGAGGAGGGATACGTGTCCACGGCGATGAAGCCCACATTGCGGGGGGAGGACTACCGGTCTCCCGCCATCTACGACGCCGACCTCGAGAGCGTCTTCCACCGGCGGTGGTGCTACGTCGGTCGCTCCGAGCGGCTCGCTCACGTGGGCGATCGCCTGGTGATCGACGTCGGCGCTGAGAGCGTCCTCGTACTCCGCAACCGGGATGGAGACCTACAGGCCTATTACAACGTGTGTCGGCACCGGGGTTCGCAGCTGTGCGACGCCAGCGGGAGTGGCTTCGGAGCGGCGATCACCTGCCCGTACCACGCTTGGAGCTATTCGCTGGACGGCGAGCTGGTGGCGACCCCGAACGTGGCGAAGGAAGAGCTCGACCGCATGGCGTTCCCACTCCATCGGGTCGCGGTGGAGAGTTGGCAGGGGATGCTCTTCGTCAGCCTGGCTACCGACCCTCCGCCATTGGTGGACTGGCTGGCCGAACACAGTGACGAGATTCTGTCGTTCGAGCGATTGCAGCTGGACCGCCTCCGGCTTGGGAGGCTGGAGACCAGCACGGTGGCCGCCAACTGGAAGATCCTGGTGGAGAACTACGCCGAGTGTCTCCACTGCCCGCAGATTCACCCCGAACTGGTGGAGATCATCCCCCTCCACCAACAGGGTGACGTGATCGACGAGGGCCGAAACGACGGTGGCGCCTGGTTGGCAGAGGGGGCCAACAGCTTTACTGCCGACGGCACGGCCCCACTCCCGGTGATCGCCACCATGACGCCAGACGACGCACGGTCCTACCTCTCGGCGTTCGTCTACCCGAACCTCTTCGTCGACATCACCGGTACCAGCGTGATCCTGACTCGGTTAATCCCCCGGGGTCCGGCGCGGACCGACTACGAGATCGAGTACCTGTTCGAGCCCTCCGCAGTTGAGTCTGACGACTTCGACCCCAGCGCGGTCTGTGACTTCAGCAACCTGGTCCTGGCCCAGGACAACGCGGTCTGCGAACGCACCCAACGGGGGGTGAGCTCGCGCTCGTTCGACCGGGGGATGTTCGCTGCCCGGGACTCACTCTGCTGGGACTTCACCCAGCAATACCTCGCCGATCTAGCCGCAGAGTCGTGACCGTAGACGGGCACGGGGAGTGGCAGGGGCCGCACATGGACCCCATCGGTTCCGCCGAACGGCGGGTGGCCAACCGGTTCGAAGCCGAGTTCGTCCCGTTCATCGTCGACGGGGAACCGTCGCCCGGCGAGTGGATCCTGCAGCTCGACGGGTCGTATCCGCTGGGGGGCGGCTTTCACGTCTACCGCATGGACCCGGGCACGAGGACCACACCCCACGAGCACACCTGCGACGAGCAATTCCTGATGCTGGAGGGCGAGCTGATTGACCACGACGGCCACGCATACCGGCCGGGGGATCTGGTGCTGCTGGCCGCAGGGACCCGGCACGACTCGAGAACCGAGACCGGATGCACCCTCGCCGTCTTCATTGCTACGACAGAGGAGAACCTGGTCGACTGACCGGTTCCGCCGTTGGTTCTTCTTCAGTTGTTTTCTGTGCTGGCGGTCCTCACGGCGTGCGGCCGTCGGTGAGGGTCCAGGCGGGATGACCGTCGACCCAGGTCTCTAAGACGGTTACGTCCGGGAGACGGTCAACGGCGACAGTGAACGGGTCGTCGGCCAGGAGCACGAGGTCGGCGGGGTTCCCGACGGCCAGTGACCCGACGTCGTCTCGCCGCAGAGCGTGGGCTCCGCCCACCGTGTAGCCGGTGAGGGATTGTGCCCGGGTGATCCGGTTTTCGTCGCCGAGGATCCGTCCCGCGGAGGTCAGACGCGTCTCAGCTGCCCAGCAGGACAGCATCACGCATGGCCTAGTCACCGGGGCGTCCGAGGACAGCACGACGGGGAGGCCGGCCGCGGCGATCCGTCCTGAGGGGTACATGCCATCGGCCACCTCGGGGTGGTCGCGGCGCACACCCTCTCCGTAAAGGTGGACCTGGGTTGGCTGTGGGACCGGGACTACTCCGAGCCGACACATCTCGGTTAGCTGGTCGGCAGACGGAAAGCCACAGTGCTCTATGCGGTGCCGGAGGTCGGGGCGCAGTGGGGCCCGGCCTAGAGCGTCCAGCACCAGTTGGATGGCCTCAGGTCCTTGCGCGTGGGTGGCGGTCTGACGACCGGCAGTGGCCGAGGCGACCAGCAGGTCTTCCAGTTCGCCCGGACCGTGGTACAGGTGCCCGTGGGTGGCTCCGCAGCCGCACGGTAGGTAGGCGGTGCCCCCAGTCAGGGCACCGTCGGCATAGTGCTTGACTCCGCCGACCGATAGGTGGTCATTCCCTAGCCACGACTCGATCCCCAGGCGGTCCAGGCTGTCGACGTGACTGGACAGGACGTACATCACCACGCGCAACGCGAGGCGCCCGGCGTCCCGAGCGACGAGGAATGCCCGCATTTCCCGTTCGGTGACCTGGCAGTCGCCCACGGTGGTGATTCCGGTAGCCAGGAACGCCTCCTGAGCGTCGTCCAGCATGCTGGCCAGATCGTCCGGGTCGTCCGGCAGATGGAGGTTGGGGCCGTGGTTTCCAAGTTTCACCCCGTCGGGTCCGGTGAGCAGGTCGCAGGCGGCGTCGAATACTCGACCGGTGGGCCGTCCGTCCTCGTCACGGTCGATGACGCCACCGGGCGGGGTGGGCACCGCCGCGGTTATACCGGCCTCGGCCAGCCCATGGCTGTTTACCGAGAATCCGTGGCCGCTGACGTGCATCACGGTGACCGTCCGGTCGTCAGCTACCCGGTCCAGCTCCAGGGCCGTGGGGTGCCGACCCTCGGTTAGGCGGTGGTGGTCGTAGCCAAAGCCGCGAATCGGAGCTACGGAGCGGGCCTCGTTTCGGGCGTGTTCGCCGAGAAGTTTGATCACCTCGTCGACGCTGGATGCCGAGGTCAGGTCGGCCCACGAGGCGCACTGGCCGTACATGAGAGGGTGGGTATGGGCGTCGACGAAGCCCGGGAGAATGGTACGGCCGTCTAGGTCGACCTCCTGAGCGTCGCCGAGGGCTCGTGCGCTGGCCAGCGATCCGATGTGGGTGAGCCGGCGACCGTCGATTCGGACCGCCTCGACGGTGCCGACATGGCCTTTCACTAGCGGATAGGTCGGTCCACCGGTGATGATCGTGCCCCGTTTGGGATCGTGGTTGACCACCGTTCAGTTTCTCCCGACGTCGAGGGCCGGAAGGGCGGCCAGCGCTGTAGCGATTTCGGCCGCCACCGCGGCGTTGTGCTTCACCAGGGCCACGTTGGCCTCGAGGCTGGCGCCGTGGGTGGTCTCGCCGATGTGTGCCAGCAGGAATGGTGTTACGTCGCGGCCGCGCACTCCGGCACCGTCGGCTGCGGCCAGGCCGCCCACTATGGCCTCGGCGATGGCCTGTGGGTCGGCCTCGTCGGCTACAGGGATGGGGTTGGCCACCACCACTCCGCTGAGCAGGCCGCACCCCCAGTGGGCGTGAAGAATTCCGGCCGTGGTGTCTGGATGGTCAGATCGGACCGACACCGGCAGGTCGCCGCCCCGGGTCCAGAACTCGGGCATTACGTCGGTGCCCTGCCCGACGACCGGGACGCCGAGCGTCTCCAAGGCCTCAATGGTTCGGGGCAAGTCGAGGACCGCTTTGGCTCCGGCACAAACCACGGCTACCGGCAGTGTGGCCAGCGCGGTGAGGTCGGCCGAAATATCGCGATCCTCGCCCCTGTGCACACCGCCGATCCCGCCTGTGGCGAATAGTCGGATCCCAGCCCGGTGGGCAGCGAACAGGGTGGCGGCCACCGTGGTGGAACCTGTCCGACCTTCGGCCAGCAGGTACCCCAGGTCGCGAAGGCTGGCCTTCTCAGCTTCCCCACTACCTAGGCGCTCAATCTCGTCGACCGAGAGACCGACCCGAAGTGATCCGTCGATGACGGCCACGGTGGCCGGGACGGCACCGGCGGCCCGGACCTCGGCTGCGCAGGCCAGCGCAGTCTCGACGTTCTGCGGAGACGGCAGACCGTGGCTGACAATGGTGGACTCCAAGGCCACTACAGCCCGCCCGTCAGCCAGTGCCGCCGACACCTCGTCGGACACCCGCAGCCGTTCGGTCGATTTTTTCCCCACGGTTCCAGTGTGGCCGGTGTAGAAGGCGGCGCGCCCGTCGGGCCGGAGGGGGTACGCCGGTAGAATGGACGGGCCCACATCACCAGCGGGAGGCACCCCCCGTGGCTAGCAAGACCAGTAGCACGCCGGCAGCGATCGGCATCGTGAAGTCGGTGGAGTTCGACGGCAGCAGTGCTGTGCTGAGTTTCGGTGATTCGTCAACCACGTCAACGCTGGTTGTCGAAGCCGAGCCCAACATTTCGGGCGCCGAGCGACGGTTGAAGGCCTTCCACGACGTCTACACGGTGGTCGTCCGTGCCGATGCCGATGACGTGTCGGCCGAGCTCTACGGCGTGAACCACAACGGTGAGGTCAATCGCCCGGTGCCGGTGGCCGATGCTCTGGGTCTGTGGGAGCTGGGTGTTCCGATTCGAGTAGAGCGGGCTGCCGCCTGATCTGACGGTCGGAGACCACCCAACCTCCACCGAGCCCTGGTCGAGTTAGCGGTCAACCGCCCTTAGAGGTCCGAAACTGCGCCGGGGTCCACCGCGGAATTGTCCGATTCGGGGACCATGGAGGGGTCGATCGCACAAGACCCCGATCGATTCCCGACGATGTGGGCATGCTGACCTCCCATCCCCCGGTCGGTGCCACTGGCACCGAGGACCGCCCGACGCCCGTCGTCGATTCACCCGGCCCGTTGGCTCCTGCCATCGACCCCGAGACCCTGGCCTCCGACGCGGTGGCCGTAGTAGCCCGGTGGCTGACCACGGCCCACTGCGACGAGACATCCACAGAGCGTCGGCTGGCCGACCGGATGCGAGGAATCATCGACGACCCAATCGGCGTGGGGTTCACCATGCGGTTCGTAGACCGGGTAGCTCGCCACCGGAGCAACACTCTGGCTGCCGATCAACTGGCCCGGCTGGTGGCTGACGGTGACCTCCCCGGGTTCCTGGGCCGGGTCGACCGGCTGTTGTTGCGGCTGGGAGCCCGTCTCGCCCCGGTCCTACCCCAGCTGGTCATGCCATTGGCCCGCCGTCGCCTCCGAGGGCTCGTCGGCCACCTTGTGGTGGACGCCGCCCCCGGCAGCGTCCACGCCCACTTGGCCCGTCGCCGGTTGGAGGGCTACACCCTGAATGTCAACTTGCTGGGGGAGGCGGTCCTGGGCGAGGCCGAGGCGTCCCGCCGCTTCGAGCGCACCCTGGCCCTGGTGGAGGACCCCGAGGTTGACTACGTGTCGGTCAAGGTCTCGGCCATCGCCAGCCAACTCAATCTGTGGGCTTTCGACCACACGTTGACTCGAGTCAAGGACCGCCTACGGATCCTGTACCAGCGGGCCGCTGTCGCTCCGGCTCCCACCGGCCGGCCCACCTTCGTCAACCTGGACATGGAGGAGCATCGGGACCTGGAGCTCACCCTCCGGGCCTTCACCGAACTCCTGGATGAGCCCGACCTACGGGACGTCGATGCCGGGATCGTCCTGCAGGCCTACCTGCCGGATGCCTTCGGTGCCCTCCAGCGCATCACCGCCTGGGCTGGTCCCCGGAAGGATGCCGGGGGTGGCGAGGTCAAGGTTCGCCTGGTGAAAGGGGCCAACCTGGCCATGGAAAGGGTCGATGCTGCCCTACACGGGTGGGTGCAGGCGCCCTACGACACCAAGGCCGAGGTGGACGCCAACTACAAGCGTTGCGTGGACTGGGCCCTGCGGCCCGTGCACACGCGGGCGGTGCGGATCGGGCTGGCCAGCCACAACCTGTTCGACGTGGCCTGGGCCCACCTCCTGGCCGAGGCCCGTGGGGTAGCTGACCGAGTCGAGTTCGAGATGCTGCAGGGGATGGTCCCCGCTCAGGCCCGGACAGTGCTAGATGACACCGGCGAGCTTCTGCTGTACACGCCGATTGTGGGCCGCCGGGACTTCGACGTAGCCGTCAGCTACCTATTCCGTCGCCTGGAGGAGAACAGCTCCGACCAGAACTTTCTCCGGCACCTGTTCAGCCTGCGGCCCGGGACCCCCGAGTTTGACGAGCAGGCCCGCCTGTTCCGTGCCGCGGTGGCCGGGCGTTGGGACCTCGCTGACCTGCCCCGTCGAGAGACCGAGCGGCCACCGTCGGGCGACGGGTTGTTCCGGAATCATCCCGACACCGATCCGACCCTGCCTGCCACCCGGGCACGGGTGGCTTCAGTCTCCGCTCGCCCGTTCGAGCCGGCGCATACCCCAGTGATCACCACGGTCGAAGCTCTGGACGCCGAGGTGGCTATGGCTCGGAGAGCCCAGGAGTCCTGGGGGTCCCGTCCTGCCGTCGAACGATGTGACGTACTGCGCCGGGTCGCCGACGAACTTGTGGCCCGACACGACGACCTCATGGTGGCCATGACCCACGAGGCTTCCAAGACGTGGACCGAGGCCGAACCGGAGGTCGGCGAGGCCGTCGACTTTGCCCGGTGGTACGCCGAGCGGGCATCGGAGCTGGAGCGAGTGGAGGGTGCGGCGTTCACCCCGCTGGGTGTGGTGGCAGTCGTCCCTCCGTGGAACTTCCCGGTTGCCATCCCGACCGGCGGGACCCTGGCCGCCCTGGCCGCTGGTAATGCCGTGGTGTTCAAGCCGGCCCCCGAGACGCCTCGGTGCGCGGAGATCGTCGCCGAGGCCTGTTGGACGGCCGGCGTGCCGACCGAGGTACTGAGGTTCGTTAGAACCCCGGACGACGAGGTCGGTCGCCGCCTGGTGACCACGGTCGACGGCGTGATCCTGACCGGATCCCACGAGACGGCCAACCTGTTCCGGTGCTGGGACCCGAACCTCCGCCTTTTCGCCGAGACCAGCGGGAAGAACGCCCTGGTCGTCACCCCGCAGGCAGACTTGGACCTGGCGGCTGCCGACCTAGTGCAGTCGGCCTTTGGACACCAGGGCCAGAAGTGCTCGGCGGCCAGCCTCGGAGTCCTAGTCGGGCCGGTGGCCACCGACGAACGGTTCTTGCGCCAGGTGGTCGACGCCGCAGCGTCGCTGCGCGTGGGGTCAACGGACGACCCAGCCACCACGTTCGGACCCCTAATCGGTCCAGCCGGGGGGAGGCTGCTAGACGCCCTCACCACCCTGGCGCCGGGCGAGGAGTGGCTGCTGGAGCCCCGGTGCCTCGATGACGAGGGCCGAGCCTGGACACCGGGGATCAAGACCGGGGTCCGTCCCGACTCGCAGTTCCACCGCACCGAGGTATTCGGCCCGGTGCTAGGCCTGATGGCCGTGGACACCCTGGACGAGGCGCTGGCCGTTCAGAACGGGGTCGACTACGGCCTGACCGGGGGCATTCACTCGCTGGACCCCGCCGAGGTGGACCGCTGGCTAGACCACGTCCAGGTGGGCAACGCCTACGTGAACCGGCCCATCACCGGGGCCATCGTGCAGCGACAGCCCTTCGGTGGTTGGAAGCGGTCGTCTGTGGGTACGGGAGCCAAGGCGGGCGGCCCCGACTACCTGCTACAGCTCGGCACCTGGACTGCCACCCGTCCGCTGGACGAGGCGGACTTCAATGAGGTGTTGGTGGCCGACGCCGCCTGGTGGGCGAATCGGTACGGGGTGGAGCACGATCCGTCGGGCCTGTTCTGTGAGGCCAACGTGCTGCACTACCGGCCGCATCCTGACCTGGTGGTGCGGGTGGGGGCCGGGGCCACGCCGGTCGACTTGGAACGGGTACTGGCCGCGTCGGCGCGGTGCGGGGTGGAGCCCCGGGTGAGCCGGGCCACCGAGGAGGATGACACCGCGTTCGCCGCCACCCTGTCGGCCCACCGGTTTGGTCGGATCAGGGCCGTCGGCTTCGTTTCCGAGACGGTCCGCCGAGCAGCCATCGCCGCCGAAGTGGACCTGGTGGACGAGGCGGTCACGGCCAGCGGCCGCCTCGAATTGCGCCACTACGTCCGAGAGCAGGCCGTGAGCCGAACCCTGCACCGCTTCGGCAACCTAATAGGAGCTCAGGGCACCGATTCCATCAATTGATCACCGGTATTCAACGGAATCCATTGCATGGAGTAGATTTAGCGAGCGAATCACTTGCACTTGGTTTGGAGCTTCGCGAGACTGGACGCATGCGACGCCCTCCACTTCGGATCTTGGATCTGGCCGGCAGCCCGGAGGCCCGGGGCCACGCCCACGGAGCGGCATTCGTCGACGAGATCCGTACCTATACCGATGAGCGGGTCCGGCTGGCTGGCTCCCGGTTCTGGGCCGGCGGCGAGATTGACCGCGCTGACGTGCTGGAGATCGCCCGATCCTGTCTCCCAGCCCACGAGGCCCACTCGGCCGACCTGTACGCCGAGATGTGCGGCATCGCCGACGGTGCCGGGATCACGCCAGAGGAGGCCGTGGTGGTCGGAGGTTTCACCGACTTCGTCGACACGGTGCGCTCCGAGGTTGGCGGACGGCATCCCGACGAGGTCGTCGAGGATGACTGCACGGCGTTCATCGTCCCCGACCACCGTTGTGACGGGCAGGGCTTCTACGGCCAGACCTGGGACATGCACGACACCGCCACCCCGCACGTGGTGCTGCTACGCATCCGGCCCGACGACGGTCCGGTCTCGCTGGTCTTCACCACCACCGGTTGTGTCGGCCAACTAGGCATGAACGAGGCTGGTGTGTGCGTCGGTATCAACAACTTGGTGGCTATCGACGGCTGCCGAGGCGTGATGTGGACATCGGTGGTGCGCGAGGCCCTAGATCAGGACTCAGCCGTATCGGCGCGCGACGCCGTGCTGGGAGCCGACCTGGCCGGCGCTCACAGCTTCCTGACATTCGACGCCTCTGGGGACGGGCACGTGATCGAGGCTTTCCCCACCGCCCGTCCGTCCGAGTCGCTCGACACCGAGCCTCTCGTCCATACCAACCACGCTTTGTGGGACGAGGCGCTGGACCGCGAAGCACCCAAGCACGAGGGCCTGATGGTTAACTCCACCCGCCGCCGTGAGCGGGCGCTCAAGATGCTTGACCGGGACGGCATCGGTGTCGACGACCTGATGGCGGTGACCCGCGACGACCAGGCCGTCTGCCGGGTGTCGACCGAGCCTTTCCACGTCGAATCCAGTGGGGCGGCGATCATGCGCCCCCGCACCCGTGACTTCTGGGCTGTGTGGGGCCTACCTAGCCACAACGACTACATCCACGTCCCCTTCGCTGCCTGACCGGAGGTGCCGCCATGGTCGAGATCACCTACGCCCCCCTCCAGGCCCGATGGGCAACAGAGTTGGCTGCCATTGAGCGGGCCGCCTTCCCGACGGCGGGGATCGCCGACCTCTTGGTTGAGGAGGACATCCTCGCCCTCTGCGAGAAGTTCCCCGCCGGTGGGTTCGTGGCCCTAGACGGGGAGACGCCGGTTGGGATGGGTGTCGGCATCCTGATCGACTTCGACTTCGACGAGCCGAACCACTCACTGGACGACCTCACCGGCGAGAACTCGTGCGGTAATCATTCGGACGACGCTGACTGGTACTACGGCGTCACAATCGCCGTAGCCGCGAACTACCGGCGCCTGGGGATCGGCCACCAGCTGTATATCCGCCGCAAGGACATCGTCCGTCGCCTCGGCAAGAAGGGCATCGTGGCCGGCGGGGTCATTCCCGGGTACAAGGACCACATCGGCAACATGACGGCTGACGAGTATGTCGACCGGGTGCGGGCCGGCGAGCTGTACGACCCGACGCTGAGCTTCCAGCTGGAGAATGGGTTTGAGGCCGTTGGTGCCATCCCGGACTATATGGACGATCCGGCTGTGGGGAACAACGCTGTTCTCATCGTCTGGCGCAACCCCGACCTGGTTGATACCTAACCACGACCCGTCGGATCGGTCGGTAACCCCCGCCTAGGCTCTTCGGCGACGACGACCGACCGGAGGCTGATCCGTGACCTGGGTCGACGGCCTGCTCATCGATATCGACGGCGTGCTGTCCGTTTCATGGGAGGCCATCGACGGCGCGCCCGGGGCTCTGGCCGAACTCCGGGCCCGACAGGTCCCGCTGCGGTTCGCCACCAACACCACAACCCGGACCCGGGCCGAGGTGGCCTCGCTTCTGACCGGGGCCGGCATGCCGGTTGATCCCGACGAGATCCTGACCGCCCCGGTGGCCACGGCGGCCCATCTCCGGCGACACCACCCGGAGGCCCGGTGCTACCTGCTGAACTCCGGGGACCTTTCCGAGGACTTGGAGGGCATCGACGTGGTTTCTGGCGACGCCGCAGGACCGGTGGACGTGGTGGTGGTTGGCGGAGCGGGCCTGAACTTCACCCACACCGAGTTGAACCGGGCCTTCGGCCACCTCTTGGACGGGGCGACGTTCGTGGCCATGCACCGCAACCTTTACTGGCGGACGTCGGCTGGGATGGAGCTGGACACCGGCGCCTACGTTGCCGCCCTGGAGGAGTCCTCGGGAATGGTCCCTGTCGTGCTGGGCAAGCCTTCACCCGAGTTCTTCGCCACCGGGGTGGCCGAACTGGGTTTGTCCCCCGACCGGGTGGCCATGGTGGGCGATGACGTGGATAACGATGTGTTGGCTGGCCAACGATGCGGGCTTCGCGGGGTCCTGGTACAGACCGGGAAGTTCCGACCTGAGGCACTCGACATGGCGTCCGGTACCCCGGACCACGTGGTCGCGAGCTTTGCCGACGTGCCGGCACTCCTTGCGCACTGACCGGCCCCGCTTGGGCGACAGGTCAGGCGTCGTCGGCCAGCGAGGCGGGCAGAGACAAGCGGCTCATGCGGCCTCCGTCGACGGTGAGTACCTGGCCGGTCACGAAACCAGCATCTGGGGTGGACAGCCACAGGACGGTGGCCGCCACGTCAGTCGGATCACCGATCCGACCCACTGGATGTAGAGACGCCAACTCAGCCACCGCCCGGTCCCTGTCCGGGTGCTTGTCCACGTAGGCCCGGTTCAGGTCGGTGTCGACCCACCCGGGAGCTACTGCGTTGCACCGGATTCCCGCCGGACCCAGGTCAACGGCCAGGGCCCGGGTCAGACCGTGCACCCCAGCCTTGGAGGCGGCATAGGAGGCGTGCCGGGCGTTGGCCCCCAGGCCCTCGATGGACCCGATGTTCACGATCGCCGGGTTGTCACGGCCCTCCATGAGGGGGAGAAGGTGCTTGGCCATGAGGAAGGGACCCCGCAGGTTCACGGCCATTGTCAGGTCCCAGTCGGCCACCGTCTCGTCGGCCACCGACCGGTTGGCCATGATCCCGGCGTTGTTGACCAGCACGTCAACCCCGCCGTGCCCGGCGTGCACTGATTCGGCGAACTCCATGACCGACGCCTCGTCGGTCACGTCCAGAGGGATCCACTCCCGGTGCCCGGCCACGTCCAGCCCAGCTCCGACGGTCCCGGAATCGTTGAGGTCGCCTACGACGACGGTGGCCCCCTCGACGGCGAACCGGTCCACGATTGCCCGCCCGATGCCTCGGGCACCCCCGGTGACGACGACCACCCGTCCGGCAGCCAGGCCTGACCCATCCTCCGGTCGTCGGTCGGCACTCATGCCGCCGTGTAGCCCCCGTCAACGCTGAGGTTGGCGCCGTTGACATGCCGCGAGCGGTCATCGGCCAGGAACGCGACCAGGTGGGCGACCTCTTCGGCGACCGGGATACGACCTTCCGGGATGTCGGGGAGATTTATGGAGCGCACCTCATCGACCGTCCTGTCACGCTCCGAGTACAGCATGTGGGTGTCGACGGCACCCGGGCAGACGGCGTTGACCCGGATGCCCTCAGCGGCGTGGTCCAGCGCCATAGCCCGGGTGAGGTTGGTGACCGCCCCCTTGGAGGCGCAGTAGGCGGCCAGCCCAACTGCACCGACCAGGCCGTTGGTGGAACTGATGTTCACGATGGCCCCACCACCGGCTGACCGGAGGGCGGGCAGGGCCGCTCTGCTGGTCCGGAACAGGCCGTCCACGTTGGTCGACATGACCCGATACCACTCCTCGTCACTGGTGCCCTCCGCATCGGACCGGGTGATGACCCCAGCCGCGTTGACCAGCACGTCGAGGCGGCCGAACGTACCGACGGCGGTCGCCACCGCCGCCTCGCCGTAGCCCGGCTCAGCCACGTCGCCCAGAGCCGTGGTCACCGTGCCGCCGGCCGCCGAAATCTCATCGACGACGGCTCCGGCCCGGTCGGCATTTCGTCCGCCCACTACGACGGCGAACCCGTCAGCGGCCAGGCGCAGGGCACAGGCCCGTCCGATGCCTGAGGAGGCACCGGTGACCAGGGCGACCCGGTTCGTATTGGTCGTATTGCTCATGGCCAGGTCCTTTCGTCGGTCCCGTTCCCGGTCGGGAACGGTTACATCTCCCGCCCAGAACGCAGCCGGAGCCGCCGGGCATACAGGTCGACACCCCACCCGAGGACCGGGTCAGGGACATTCCGGTTGGGGCGACCGCGAGCCAGCATGGCGTCCAGCAGGTCCGAGCCCTCGCTACACATCATCTCGGCGACCAGCTTTCCGCAGACGGTGCCCCGGCTCAGCCCAGTTCCATTGTGTACGCCGGCGGCAAAGATCCCGTCGACGAGATGACCAAAGACCGGCTCGCCGTTGCGGGCCATGCTTAGCGGCCCGCCCCATGTGTACTCGAAGGGCACGTGGACCAGTCCCGGGAACCGCGCCTCGAAGGCCCGCCGGTGGGCCCGGCCGGCCCGCTGGCGCCGCCGCCCCCCAGCCAGCGAATGGCGGCTGTACGAGTAGACGTTCCGAATCAGGATGCGACCGTCGCTCAGCCGTCGCACTGTGGTGCCCGACGGGGCGGCGGGGATTACCCCCCAGGTACGCGGGCCGCCAATGGAGGCTGACTCCCCATCGGTCAACGGCCGGGTCATTGACCCCCAGGTGACGACTGGGATTAGGTGATGCCGGTAAAAGCCGAATCCCGAGAGGAAGCCGTTGTTGGCCAGCAGCAGTTCCGGCGTGCGGACACTGCCCCTGTCGGTCCATAACTCGTGGGGCGGTCCAGCGTCCAACCACGTCACTGTTGTCTCCTCGTGCACCACCACGTTGGCCGGCAGGCTGGTGGCCAGACCTCGGCACAGGGCAGCGGGTTGCATGAGAGCGGTGCCCGGGGTGTGGAGACCGCGGACGTAGTGGTCGATGCCCAGTCGATCGACCAGTGCGTCGCCTTCCAGGACCTCGTAGGGCTCTCCGATCCGATCCAGGGTTGCTGCGAAATGCTCCAGTTCGGTGGAGCCCCGCTCGGTGCAGGCCGCGTGGGTTTTGCCGCCCCATATCCAGTCACAGTCAATGCCATGACTGGTAACCGCGTCGTTGAGGTAGGCCAGCCCGGCGCGGTTCAGGGCGATCTGTTGCTTCTCGAACTCGACGGATTCGGCGAACCCTTCAGAGCGGATGTTGTGGGCGTGGTCAATGCCGAACCCCGATGACCGGCCGGCTGCGCCGTTTCCGATCAGTCCCGCCTCCAGCAGAAGGACACGGGCGTCGGGACGTAGTTCCCCCAGCCGCCGGGCCGCTGCAAGCCCGGTGAAGCCGGCGCCCACCACCACCACGTCAGCCTCCGTCGGCCCGACGAGGGGAGCAGCCGGGAGAACCTCGGGAAGGGTCTCAAACCAGCCGTTGTCGCGGCGGGTGCGCGGTAGGAGGGTTACGGCTCCCACAGGGTCTAGGACAGGTCCATCCAGATGGTCTTCAACTCCGTGTACTGCTCATGGGCGGCGATCGACTTATCCCGCCCGCCGAAGCCCGACTGCTTAAATCCGCCGAACGGGGTGGTGATGTCACCTTCGCCGTAGCAGTTCACGGCCACCGTGCCGGCCCGAATGGCCCGGGCCGCCAGGTGGGCGGTCCGCAGGTCGGTGGTGTGGATGGTGCCGGCCAGGCCGTAGTCGGTGTCGTTGGCCAGGCGGATGGCCTCCTCGGGGGTGTCGAAAGCGGTCACGGCCAGCACCGGTCCGAAGACTTCCTCGCGGGCCAGGCGGCTGTTGGGATCGACGTCGGTGAACACGGTGGGCTCCACGAACCAGCCGCCGCTCTCCTCGCGGACCCGGTTGCCGCCCACCGCGCACGTCGAGCCAGCCTCGTGGGCATCGGCGATGTGGCTCAGCACCTTGTCGAGGTGGGCCTCCTCGATCATGGCGCCCATGGTCGTCTCGGCCACCAGAGGGTCGCCGACCACCCAGTCGCGGCTGCGCTCGGCGATGCGCTCCAGCAGCTCGTCCTCGACGGACCGCTGGACGATGAGCCGCGAGTTGGCGCTGCAGTTCTGCCCGCCGTTCCAGAAGATGCCCTCACAGATCCCGGTGGCCGCGGCGTCCAGGTCGTCGGCGTCGGCCATGACGATGACCGGGCTCTTGCCGCCGCACTCCAGTAGGACCTCCTTGAGGTTGGAGTCGGCCGAGTAGCGCAGGAAATGGCGGCCCACCTCGGTCGAGCCGGTGAAGGCCACGCAGTCCACGTCGGGGTGGAGGCCGATGGCCGCGCCGGCCGTCTCACCGAACCCGGGCACCACGTTGAACACCCCATCGGGGATGCC
The DNA here is from genome assembly GCA_022452035.1 of Acidimicrobiales bacterium. NCBI lineage: Bacteria > Bacillati > Actinomycetota > Acidimicrobiia > Acidimicrobiales > Acidimicrobiales bacterium. Next base: position 134,375 of record JAKURV010000002.1, read on the forward strand.
GGCCTCGATGGCCAGCTCGGCGATGCGGATGGTCGACATGGAGGTTTGCTCGGCGGGCTTGACCACGCAGGTGTTGCCGGCAGCCAGGATCGGGCCGATCTTCCAGCCGGCCATCATGAGTGGGTAGTTCCAGGGCAGGACGGCACCGACCACGCCGATGGGCTCGCGGACCACCATGCCCACCTTGCCCGGGCCCGACGGTGAGAGCTGGTCGTAGAGCTTGTCGGCGGCCTCGGCGTGCCAGCGCAGGGTGGCCACCAGGTCGGGGACGTCGAGGCTGGAGCAGTCGCTGATCGGCTTGCCGGCCTCTAGGGTCTCGATGACGGCCAACTCGTCAGTGTGGGCCTCGACCAGGCTGGCAAATCGAAGGATCAGCATCTTCCGGTCGATAGGGGCCAGCCGCCCCCAGGGTCCCTCCTCGAAGGCGGTACGGGCTGCGGCGACGGCACGGTCCACGTCGGCGGCGTCGCCCTCAGCCACCTGGGCCAGCTCACGACCATTGGCCGGGTTGAGGGTGGCGAAGGTCTTTCCGGAGTCTGCCTCCACGCTGCGGCCGCCGATGACGGCCCGGGTGGGTGGATCAATGGACGCGGCCAGAGCGGTCGGGTCGGCGAGGTCGATGGTCATCGGGCAGTTCCCTTTGGTCGAGCACGGCCCACGCCGGCATGGTCGGTCATCTGGACGAGCCAGTCCCGCTCGTCCTCCCATTCTCGGAAGACCAGGCGGTCCCGGTGCACCCCGTTGACGGGGAGGGTGGACAGTGCGGCCTGGAGGCCGACGCGGCCCTGATGGGTCATGGGTAGTACTGGGCGGCGGCACGGGCCGACGGTCCGGCCAACCATGTTGGCTGCCGTCTTGACCGCCGAGTTGTACTCGGCCTCGTGCGGGTTGTCCCAGAAGTAGAGGTTGGCCGGGAGCATCCGTCGCCACAGGTCCATGGCCTCGGCGTGGCGACCGGCCGTGATGTGGTCGTAGAGGGCTACGCACTCGTGCGGCATGACGTTGGCCGCGCCCCAGATCCATCCGGCGCTGCCGGCCATGAGGGCGAACGGAGCCAGCGGGTCGGCCCCGGCCAGCACGTGGCCGCCGATGCCCAGGAGTTGCTGGAGGCGGATCAGGTCGCCGGTGGAGTCCTTGATGTAGTCGATGTTCTCCATGGCGATGAGCCGGCGGTACAGGTCCGGGGTGATGTCGAAGCCGGACTGGGCCGGGATGTTGTACAGCACGATCGGGGCGTCGATGGCCCGGGCCAGCTTCTCGTAGTGGTACAGCACGCCACGCTCGAACGGTCCCTCGAAGTACGGGGGGAGGACCATCACGGCGCTAGCCCCCAGGTCGATGGCGGCCCGGGAGTTCTCGATGGCGTCCACCGTGGTGATGGCCGAGGTCTGGCAGATCACCGGGATGCGGTCCGCCACCTGGTCGATGCCGACCCGGAAGATGTGGTCCTTCTCGGCGGCCGACAGGAAGGCGAACTCGCCGGTTCCGGCAGCCAGCACCAGGCCGTGTACGCCGGCCTCTACGAGACTCTCGACATGGTCGCGTAGGCGCCCCTCGTCGACGGACTCGCCGCTGTCGTCGAACGGGGAGCTCATGGCGGCGCAGACGCCGTGGAGGAGCGGCCGGTCGGGTCCGGTGCCGTTGCTGGTGGTCATCGGGTGTTACCTCCCTGGGACGGGATGGTCGGGGCGGCGGTCCTCATGAGACCAGGTCGGGGAGTTCGGCGTCGCGGCGGGCCACGAACTCGTCGAGCTCGGCACGGACGTCGTCGTCCAGGGCCGGCTCCTCGTACTCCTCGAGGAGCTGGCGGCACTTCGCGGTGGCCCGGTCCTCGGCGCTGAGGGCGCCGTCGGCCAGCCACTGCTCGTAGTTGTCACTGTTCATCATCTCGGGCATCGAGAAGGCAGTCTGGAAGTTGGCCAGGGTATGGGCGGTGCCCAGGTGGTGTCCGCCGGGTGGGACCTCGCGCATGGTGTCCAGCACCTCGTTGAGGTCGTCGAACGACACGCCGCTGCCCAGTCGGTACATCATCTCCAGCTGTTCGCTGTCCAGGACCCACTTGGCGTAGGACTGGCACATGGCGCTCTCCAAGTAGCCGGTGGTGGACAGCACGAAGTTGGTGCCGGCCATGAGCACGCCGTACATGTTGCGGGCCGCCTCATAGCCGGCCTGGGCGTCAACCATCTTGGAGCTAGAGCAGGATCCGCTGCATCGCGACGGCAGCCCATAGTGGCGGGCCATCTGAGCGGTGAGCAGGTTCATGTGGCAGACCTCCGGCGTGCCGGCCTGCGGGGCGCCGGTCTTCATAGAGACCGTGGACACCCACTGGCCGTAAAGGGCGGGGGCACCAGCCCGGACCAGTTGCGAGAACGCCACGCCGGTCAGGGCCTCGATGTTGACCTGGATGACGGCGCCCACCGTCGAGGCCGGTGTGGAGGCACCGCCCAGCACGAAGGGACTGAACAGGGTGGCCTGGTTGGCCGCCGCGAACACCCGGACGCTGTCCAGCATGGTCTTGTCCCAGACGAGGGGAGTGTTGCCGTTGGCCAGGCAGGTCATGACCGTGGTGTCGCGCACGACGTCCTGGCCGAAGACGATCCCCGCCATGTGCAGGCTGTCCTCGGCCCGCTCCTTTGACGTCACGGCCCCCATGAACGGCTTGGACGAGTAGGTCAGCAGGTTCTGGGTCATGTAGAGGTGTCGCTTGGGGACCGGGACGTCCATCGGCTCGCAGACCACGCCGCCCGACATGTGCAGGGCCGGCGACAGGTGGTTGAGCTTGGTGAAATTCTTGAAATCCTCCAGGGTCCCTGGGCGCCGGGTGCCGTCCAGACCCAGGACGTACGGGGCGCCGTAGGACGGCGTAAAGATGGTCTTTCCGTTACCTACCGTCACTGTGTGGGTCGGGTCCCGGGCCACCATGGTGTACGAAGAGGGGGCGGTGCCGACGAGGGCCATCAGATGCTCGCGGTCGAGGCGCACCCGGGCGCCGTCCACGGCAGCTCCGGCGTCTCGCCACAAGGCGAGGGCGTCGTCACAGCGGAACTCCACTCCGACCTCCTCCACGACGTCCATCGAAGCGTCGTGTATGACCTGCACCTGGTCGTCGGATAGCAGGTTTACCCATGGGATTCGGCGTTCCAGCTCAGGAAGCCAGGAGCGGGTCCTGGTGCGGCGCTTAGCGGCTCGGGCGTCACGTCCCCGCCGGACGCGACCCAGTTCAGGTTCGACTGAGGTATCGGTCATCGGGGCTCCGGGGCGCGTCTCACCGGGGGATGCTCCCCATGATCGGACCCAAATGCAAGGCCGGCGTGGATTGTCGGGGGTGGCGACCGCTGCGAGACTCCGCCCGTGTCCGACGCTCCTACTTCCGATCCGATCCGTGCTGGGCGCGGAGCTCTCGGCCACCTGCGGGTTGCGGACTTCAGTCGGGTTCTGGCCGGTCCCATGGCGACAATGGTGCTGGCCGACCTGGGGGCGGACGTGGTCAAGGTCGAACAGCCTGGCGTGGGCGACGAGACGCGCACCTGGGGCCCGCCGTGGTGGGGGGACGGCGAGGAGGCGGCCAGTACCTACTACCTGGGCCTGAACCGCAACAAACGCAGCATCGCCCTGGACCTACGGGACCCCGACGACCTGGACGTAGCCAGCCGCATCGCCCTAGGGGCCGACGTGGTGGTCGACAACTTCCGGGTTGGGACGATGGCCCGGTTCGGCCTCGACCGGGACTCGTTGGCCGAGCGGAGGCCGGACCTCATCACGTGTTCGGTAACCGGCTTCGGCAGCACAGGGAAGGGTGCCGAATTGGCCGGATACGACTTCCTCGTACAGGCCATGAGCGGCGTGATGGCCATAACCGGTCGGGCTGAGGGCGAGCCGACAAAGGTTGGGTCGGCCGTGGTCGACAAGCTCACCGGGCTCTACGCGGCGATTGCCATCCTGGCCGCCGTGGAGGAGCGTCGGGTCAGTGGCCTCGGCCAGCATGTCGAAGTGTCACTGATGGGCTCGGCCCTGGCCGGGCTACTGAACGTGGGTTCGAGCCATGTGGTGGCTGGCACCGACCCGGTTCGGCAGGGCAACCGCCACCCGTCCATCGTCCCGTATCAGCCCTATCGCACGGCCGACGGGGTGCTGGCCGTCGCGGCGGCCAGCCCGTCGCTGTGGGAGAAGCTCTGTACGGCGCTGGACCGGGAGGTCTGGCTGACTGACGAGCGGTTCGCCAACAACGAGGCTCGTATGGTTCATGCTGACGAGCTGGAAGCCGAGATTGAGGGTGCCTTGGCCGAGAGGTCGACGGCCGAGTGGCTGGAGTGCCTGCGGGCCGCTGGCATTCCGGCTGGCCCCATCAACACGGTCCGCGGGGCATTTCGGGACGCCGCCGAGCTGGGCTTGGACCCGGTCGACGAATTAGATGATGGGGGAACGACGGGTGGTCGGCCGGGGCCGTTCCGTTCGGTTCGGTCGCCTATCCGGATGTCGGCCACCCCGCCGACGGTTCGCCGTCGACCACCGAACAACGATGAGCATGGCCGGGAGGTGCGCTCCGAAGTGGAGGACTGACCGTGCCGGCCGCTCAGCCGGTCGGATTAGGGCTCGATGATGTTATAGAAGCGCGGGAACGGCGTTACGCAAGCGAACAGGGATCGGAGGCCATTCACGTTGCCCTCGGCAACCAGCGAACCGTCGTCCAGCAAGGCGTCAATAGTGGCGCCCTCAGCGATCATGCGCTCGATGGCCGCCCGGTCGCCTCGGACCATCACGTCGGGCGTGGGGTAGGTCCGGTTGGGGACGGAGTGCATAGTCCCGTTTGAAAGCTCGATCCGCACCGCGGTGTCCTGGTCGGTGATGTGCCAGTTCACGGCCAGTGGGCCGACGGCCACGGCGGCCGGTCCGTCCAGTGAGGCGGCGATGAGATCGAAGGCCTGTTGGAGGTCCATGCCGGTGACCAGCTCGGGGCGGGGCCGGCTCGTCGACTCAAGGGTCAGCGAGCCGTTGCGCAGTTCCTGGGCCCCGGTTAGGTAGATGTCACGCCACGGTCCGCTTTCGGCCCGGTAGGCCAGTTGTTCGAAGGCGTCGGCCTGTAATAGGCGGGCTTCTTCACAACTCGGGTCGGCGAACACGGCATGCCGGAGGACTTCAGCCACCCAACGGTGGTCGCCGGCCTCGTAGGAGACCCGGGCTTGTTCCAGTAGATGGTCCATGCCCCCCATGAAGTCCACGTAGCGATTTCCGGCCTCCACCGGCTCGTACGGCTCGAGGCTGGAGGGGTGGCCGTCGTAGAAGCCGAGGTAGCGCTGGTAGACCGCCCGGACGTTGTGGCTGACCGTGCCGTAGTAGCCGTGGCACAGATAGTCATCCCATAGGCCGGGCGGAAGGTCGATAGCCGCCGAGATTTCGTTCGGGGTGTGCCCCAGGTTGATGAGCCGCATCGCTTGATCGTGTAGCCACCGGTAGAGATCACGTTGGCGGGTCAGGTAGCCCCGGACCGCCTCACCACCCCAGTGGGGCCATCCATGACTGGCGAACACCACGTCGGACACCTCACCCCAACGGTCTAGGGCCTCATCGATGTAGCGGCTCCACATGAGGGCATCGCGAACGAGGGCTCCTCGCAGGGTAAGCACGTTGTGCATGGTGCCGGTGCAGTTCTCGGCCATGCACAGGGCCCGGTGTTCGGGAAAATAGAAGTGCATCTCGGCTGGCGCCTCGGTCTCCGGAGTGAGTTGGAACTCCACCCGGATGCCATCCAGCACCAGTTCCTGGCCGGTTTCGGTGATCTCGATGGTCGGCGGGACCAGCGCCGAGGATCCGGTGGGCACGCCCTTTCCCAGCCCCTGGTCGACGTGTCCCTGTTCGTCCCAGGGGAGGAGCATCCCAAACTGGTACATGGCCCGTCGGCCCATGGCTGGCCCGGCCAACAAGTTCTCGGCCACTGCCTCTCGGAGGAACCCTTCCGGGGCCACGATCGGAACCTCGCCGGCGTCGATGCGCTCCTGTTCCACCATGCCGAGAATCCCACCGAAGTGGTCGACGTGGGAGTGGGTGTAGATCACAGCGGTCACTGGACGAGACCCAAGGTGCTCAGTAACGAGCTCGAAAGCTGCCCGGGCCGTCTCGGTGGTGGTCAGCGGGTCGATTACCACCCACCCCTCATTGCCTCGGATGAAAGTTGCGGTCGAGGTGTCGAAGCCTCGTACCTGGTAAAAGCCGTCGATCACCTCATAGAGGCCGTGTTGGGCGTTGAAGCCGGCCTGGCGCCAAAGCGACGGGTTGACGGTGTCGGGGCATGGCCCTTGGACGAAGTCCGACTTCGAGAGGTCCCAGGAGATAGGCAGCCACGGGTTCGGGTGGATCTTCTCGATGACCGGCTCGGTCCTGGTGGCGATGAAGCCCTGAGCCACATCGGCTGCGTCGGTGCCGTCGTCGGGCGGCAAGGAGGCGCCGAAGGCCTCGAGGTCGGCTCGCACGAAGGACGTAGCGGGCTTCTTGGCCCGTAGGTCATCGGTCATGGGACCTCCTCGGAGATCGGGGCCGTCGGAGTCGGTCAGGGGCTGGAGAAGACGGGACCGGTGTGGCCCAGCATGGGCACCGGCCCGGGGCCGTCCTGGTAGCGGTTTAACTCGAAGCGGCCGACGACGAAGTGATGGACCTCGTCGGGGCCGTCGGCTAGCCGGAGGGTGCGTTGCTGGGTGTACATCCGAGACAGAGGGGTCCACTGGGAGACCCCAGTGGCTCCATGCACCTGGATGGCCTCGTCGATGATCCGGCAGACCCGCTCGGGCACCATGGCCTTCACGGCGCTGATCCACACCCGGGCCTCAGCGTTACCCATGGTGTCCATGGCCCTAGCGGCTCGCAGGACCATCAGCCTCATGGCCTCGATCTCGATTCGGGCCCGGGAGACCACCTCCATGTTCTTGCCCAGGTGGGCGATGGTCTTCCCGAAGGCCTCGCGGTGCAGGCCCCGCCGGCACATGAGCTCGATGGCCCGCTCGGCGGCCCCGATTGAGCGCATGCAGTGGTGTATGCGTCCCGGCCCGAGTCGCATCTGGGAGATTTCGAAGCCCCGACCCTCGCCGAGCAGGATGTTCGACGCCGGGACCCGGGCGTCGTCGAAGGTGATGTGCATGTGACCGTGGGGAGCGTCGTCGTCGCCGAACACATGCATCGGGTGGTCGATGGTGACCCCCGGGTTGTCGATAGGGACGAGGATCTGCGACTGCCGGCGGTGTGGGGGACCGTCGGGGCTGGTCTGCACCATGGTGATCATTACCTTGCACCGGGGGTCGCCGGCACCCGAGATGTAGTACTTGGTCCCGTTAATCACCCACTCCTCGCCGTCCAGGACGGCCCGGCAGGCAATGTTCTTGGCGTCCGAGGAAGCCAAGTCGGGTTCGGTCATGGCGTAGGCCGACCGGATCTCGCCGTTCAGGAGGGGCTCTAGCCACTGCTCCTTCTGCTCCGGGGTGCCGACCCGCTCCAAGACCTCCATATTCCCGGTGTCGGGGGCCGAGCAGTTAAGACTTTCCGAAGCCAGGGGGTTCTTCCCCAGTTCAGCAGCGATGTAGGCATAGTCCAGGTTGGACAGGCCCTCGCCGGTCTCGGCGTCGGGAAGGAAGAAGTTCCACAGGCCGGCCCGTCGGGCCTCGGCCTTGAGCTCCGCCAGGATGTCCAGCTGCCCCGGGTGGTATCCCCAGTGGTCGGTGCGCTCGGCCCCGAGCCGGTGGAACTCGAGAGTGACCGGCTCCACCTCGTCGGCGATAAACGACCGGACCTGGTCGTAGAGAGGCCGGGCCCCATCGGACATGGTCAGGTCCAGCGATGGGTCGCTCGGGTCATCGATGTGCAGGCCGGGGCCAGTGACCATGAGTTGGATCCTCCGAGGATTGGTCGGGGGCGAACCTAGGCGGTCTGGTAGATGGTCTCCCCAGCGGGCATGATGCGCGCCATGGGAGTAGCTGACGAGGTATTGGGGCTGTTCGCCACCCAGGGTTCCAATAGCTACACCGAGCAGGTGACCATGGAGGAGCACGCCTGTCAGGCAGCGACGCTGGCCCGGGCTGAAGGGGCATCCGACGCCCGGGTGCTGGCCGCCTTGCTCCACGACATCGGCCACTTCCTGGATGAGCCCGACTCCGAGTTCGGGGTAACCGACCACGGTACGTCGGGTGGGGTGTGGCTGGCCGAGCGGTTCGTGGAGGAGGTCAGCGAACCTGTTCGGCTCCACGTGGCCGCCAAGCGGTACCGGTGCTTCGTCGACCCCGGCTACCAGTCTCGGCTCAGCTCGGCTTCGGTGGGAACGCTTCGCCTCCAGGGAGGCCCGATGTCGACCGACGAAGCGGAGGCCTTCGAGGCCGAGCCGCACGCCGACGGGGCCCTGGCCGTCCGGTCTTGGGACGATGGGGGAAAAGTTGACGGTCTAGACGTTCCCCCGTTGGCCGCGTGGCAGACGCTGCTGGAGGACCCGAGGTTCCACCGGTGAGCGGCCTTTCAGTCACCTCGGTGTTGCCCGACGAGGTGACGGTGGAGTTGTCCGGGGGTCCGGCCCGGTTTCACGCCATCTGGCTGCGGGACAACGCGCGGGACGATGCCTCGCGTCACACCGGCAACGACCAGCGCCTATTCGACGTGACCGAATTGCCCGACCACGTGGTGGTCCGGGCCGCTGAGGTGGTGGACGGCCAGCTGCGGGTGGAGTTCGAACCGGATGGGGCGATCAGCACCTATGGCGCGGCGTGGCTGGAGGCCCACCGCTACGACGGACCGATCGATATCTCGCCATCGGTGGCTGTTCCCTGGTCGGCCGATGGGTTCGTCGTGCACCGCCTGTCGTGGAGGGACCGCGGAGACATGACGGTCCGTGTCGAGGCCGACGGAGCCTTGATGCGCGACGGCCTGGTCGTGGTGCACGGCCTGGCCACCGGCCAAGACCCTGGAGTCGGCATCAGGGACGTGGCCGGCCTGTGGGGTCCGATCCGGCCGACCAACTACGGCGAGGTCTTCCACGTGCGGGCCCAGGCCGACCCGGTGAACCTGGCTTTCACGCCACGTGCCCTAAACGTGCATACCGACAACCCGTACCGCCGTCCGGTTCCCGGCTACCAGCTGCTGCACTGCCTGGTAGCCAGCGGGAGCGGTGGGGTGACCGTCCTGGTCGACGGATTCCGGGCCGCCGAGGTGCTGCGTCACGAGGATCCAGAGGCGTTCGCCGTGTTGGCTGGCCGACGAGTGCCCTTCCGGTGGGCGGGGGATGGATTCGATCTGCGGAATCGGTCGGCGCTAGTCGAGGTGGACGATCAGGGCGAGGTACGAGCCGTGCGGTACAACAACCGGTCAGCGGCTCCCTTCGACCTGCCTTACGACGAAATGGCCGGGTTCTACGAGACCTACCGCACCTTCGCCCGGATACTGCACCGACCAGAACTCGAGTTGCGGTTCACCCTGACCCCCGGCGAGTGCTTGGTGTTTGACAACGAACGGATCCTGCACGGCCGGGACGGCGAGGCCGATCCGGACCGGTATCTCCAGGGCTGCTACCTGGACCGAGACTGGGTCCACGGGAGGGTTACCCCACTCCCCGACTGACCAATCATCTTCTAATAACCTGTGTAACACGGAAACTGTGATACACATAAACACGTGGCAAACCTGACCCTGGCCATCGACGACGACCTTCTCCACCGAGCCCGGGTGCGGGCCGCCGAACAGGGCACCTCAGTCAACGCGGTGGTCCGAGATCTGTTGGTCGCATATTCGGCCGCCGACCGGGTGGAAGCGGCGCGCCGCCGCCTGGTGGCCCTCTCCGTCTCATCGGCCGCCGGGTCCGGGGGGCGACCGATTGTTCCCAACGGCCCGTGAGCCGTACTTTCATCGACGCTTCGGTTCTCGTCCGGCTGTTTGACGACGACGCCCCCGAGCGCCAGGCAGCGGCCCGGGCGTTAGTGGGCGCTACCGACGGGTCGGCCCTGGTCGTGTCGGGTCCCGGCCTGGCCGAGTTCCACCACGTGGTGACGGCCCTCCTAGCCCGACCACTTCAATCGATAGTGGCCGGCCGGGCCTTGGCTGAGCTGGCTGAGTTGACCGTGGTGCCGGCGGACGCCTCGCTGGTTCTGGCCGCTGCCGACACTGCGTCCGAACACGACCTAACCGTTCGGGACGCTCTGGCTGTCGAGGCGGCGGTGGTCGGTGGCTGTGACCGCATGGTCACCGAATCTCTCCCCGTGGGCACTGTGGTCCGGGGCGTTCGAATCGAGGATCCAGCGGTGGGAAACAATTCGTGATTTGGGGTATGGCCGATGACGTTGGGAGGTTCGTATGAAGAAGATCAACGGGTTGGTTTGTCACGACGTGGATGCACACGGCATCCGTATCCATGTAGCCGAGATCGGAGAGGGCCCGCTGGTGCTGTTCGTGCACGGGTTCCCCGAGTCCTGGTACTCGTGGCGGAACCAGCTTCCAGCCGTGGCCGCAGCTGGTTACCGAGCAGTGGCCATTGACGTCCGTGGTTATGGGTCCTCAGAGGCCCCGGAGGCGATCGATGCGTACCGGCTGGTCGATCTGGCCGGTGACTGCGTCGGAGTAATCGAAGCCCTTGGAGAGTCGGAAGCGGTCATCGTTGGTCACGACTGGGGTTCGCCCATCGCCAGCACGGCTGCACTCCTACGCCCCGACATGTTTCGGGCGATGGCCCTGCTCAGCGTGCCGTACACCCCTCGGAACGAAGTGCGACCGAGCGACTTCTTCCAATCCCTCGGAGGGAAGGATGTCTTCTACATCGACCACTTTCAGGAGCCGGGCGTGGCCGAGGCTGAGATCGCCGCCGATCCGGTCGCCTGGTTGGGCGCCTTCTACCTCAACGCCTCGGGCGGAGCTCCGGAGTCGGCACCCGGTGAACCACCCCGGTTCTTCACCAAACCCGGAGGTCGGCTTGTGGATCGTTTGGCGCCGTGGACCGGGCCATTGGCCTGGCTCTCCGCCGAAGACCTAGCGTTCTACGCCAGCGAGTTCGCCCGTGCTGGGTTCTCGGGAGGCCTGAACCGCTACAGGTGCATGGACCGTGACTGGCTTGACCTCCGGGCTTGGCACGGAGCGAAGATTCGACAGCCCTCATTGTTCATCGGCGGGGAGAAGGATGGGCCGACAGCTTTTGGCGCTGGCAGCATCGCACGGTTCCCGGAGACCCTTCCGGGCCTGCACGCCTCAGTAATCCTCCCGGGTGTCGGTCACTGGATTCAACAGGAGGACGCTGAGGGGACTAACGCTGTTGTCCTGGGGTTCCTTAACGAACTGAGCTGAGCCGACACGTAGGGAGAAGCGGGCTGGAGACGTCGCCTAGGGTTTCTTCATGGGAAGGGGCGATCACGGCCGGTTGACCCGCTCGCTGGGCCTCCGCCACGTCTTCGCCCTCTCCACGGGGGCCATGCTCTCCTCCGGCCTGTTCCTGCTTCCCGGCCTGGCAGCCTCCAAGGCGGGACCGGCCGCGGTGGTGGCCTACCTGCTGGCCGGGGTCCTGGCTGTGCCAGCCATGCTTAGCGTGTCGGAGCTCGCTACGGCCTTGCCCAAGGCCGGAGGTGCCTACTACTTCCTGGAGCGGGCGCTGGGGCCGGCGGTGGGTACGGTGGCCGGCTTTGGTACCTGGCTCTCCCTGGTCCTCAAGGACGCCTTCGCCATGGTTGGGATGAGCGCCTACCTGGTGCTGATTCTGGACGTGGACGCCACGAAACTGGCGCTGGCGCTGATCGCCCTGTTCACGCTGGTGAACGTGATCGGATCCAAGGCCAGTGCCTCGGTGCAGTTGGCCCTCGTGGTGGTGGTTCTGGCCATTATGGGCTGGTTCATCGTGGACGGGCTATTTGAGACAGCGTCGGCTGGGTTCGACGGGTCGAACCTGGATCCCTTCTTCGCCTCCGGGGCCAGTGGGTTGGTGGCGGTTGTTGGCCTGGTCTTCGTCTCCTACGGGGGCCTGACCAAGGTGGCCAGCGCCGCCGAGGAGGTCGACGATCCGTCTCACCGCATCCCGCTGGGTATGGCCCTGTCCCTGGCTGTGGCCACCACCCTGTACACCTTGGGCGTACTGGTCACGGTGGCTGTTGTGCCGGCCGACGTGCTTCACGGCGACCTAGCGCCTATCCACACGGCGGCCGAGACGGTGCTGCCAAAGATCGGGGTGTGGCTGGTCGTGGTGGCCGCCCTGGCTGCCTTCGCCTCGGCGGTCAACGCCGGGATCTTGGCTGCCGCCCGCTACCCGATGGCCATGGCCCGCGACGGCCTGCTTCCGGCCTGGATGGGCGGCCTTAGCCGCTTCGGTACCCCGGCGGTCGGCGTGGTCCTGACCGGTGCCGCCATTGCCGGGGTGGTGGTGGCCTTTGACGCCGAGGCCATCGCTAAGTTGGCCAGCGCCTTCGTGCTGCTGACCCTTGGTTTGGTGAACCTGGCTGTCTTGGTCCTGCGGGCCTCAGAGATCCAGTCCTACGCCCCCGCCTTCCGGTCTCCGCTGTATCCATGGACACAGTTGATCGGCATCGCCGTGTCGGCCTTCCTAATTTCTCAGCTGGGCATTGCCGCACTGGTGTTCATAGGGGTGGTGGCCGCCGTGGGTTGGGCTTGGCACCACCTGTACGCCACGCCCCGTACCGACCGGGCGGGCGCCATCCTGCACGTCTTCCGTCGGTGGGGGCGGGACGCCGACGACCTCCTGGACCGGGAGATCAGCGCGGCCATGGCCGGACACGGCCTCCGCAGCAACGACGACTACGCGGGCCTCATCGCCAGGGCCGTGGTGCTCTCCATCCCAGCCGGCACCGACATCGCTGAGGCGGCCGGTCGGGCGTCCAGCGTGCTGTCGGACCGCATTGGGGTGCCTACCGAACGCGTCACCGAGCGGTTCCTTGACACCGGCTCGCTGTGGATCCAGCCGTCGGACGACCACCCCACGGCTACCCCGGTGGCCCTATTCGACGCCATTGAGACCGACCAGCTGGTCATCGTCCGGGCGGCCTCCGGCATCCGGATCCCAGCGGCTTGGGGCGGGTCCGGAGAGCTGGTCAACGCCCTGTTCTTTCTGGCCGGGACGTCGTCGGATCCCGGTCGGTCGCTGCGACTTGCCGGTGAACTGGCCGGCTTCCTCCACACCGGAGCCCGGGCCTGCGGCCAGGCGTCCACCGAGGCCGAGGTCAAGTCTTCACTGCTTCCCGACCGGGCCGTCCGCCAGTACGCCCTGCTACCCGAAGGTCTGGACTCCGGCCTGATCGGCCGACGAGTGGGGGGGTTGCACCTGCCCGAGGGCGCCGAGGTGGCGGCAGTGACCCGTTTCGGGGTGCCACTGGACGTGGACGACACCCTGGTCCTGGAGGCCGACGACCAGATCACGATCGTGGGCCCGGAGAGCGCAATGCCGGCCCCGGGTGACCCGGCCCCCCTGGGCTGAGGTCGACCGGTCAGGTCAGGAGCAGACGGCGTACCTCTGCGGCTCCAGCCACCCGATTGGCGTCGGTAGCCGCGATAGGCGCCAGATTGATGTCCCGGGCTCCGGCTTCCAGGTAGGGACGGAGCCGGTCGGCTATGTCGGCCGGGGTCCCGACCGGTGAGTACCGCTCGAAGGCTGAGTAGGGCATGCCGTAAAACTTTTCCATGGCTGGGGCCAGTACGGATGTCCCCTCGTCCGGTGTGTCACCCAGGCCGACCCAGATCTGGTAGCCGTGTCGCCAGGACACGTCGGTCCGCCCGGCGTCGGCGGCTACCTGCTTGGTACGGGCCACGCCCTCGGCGAACCGGGCTGGCGAGCACCAGGTAGCCAGCCAACCGTCGCCCCGTCGCCCCGCCCGGTTGATCGCCGCATTCGACCGGCCGCCCACGGTGACCGGGACGGGCGGCGATGGCGCCGGGTGGATGCATACGTCGGGGGCGTCGTAGAAATCGCCCCGGTGGTCTACCGTTCCACCGGCCAGCAGTGGCCGCAGCACGTCCAGCGCTTCGTCGGTCCGACGACCTCGGGTGGCTGGGTCCACGCCCACCACCTCCATCTCGTGGCGGTCCTCCCCGCCCACCCCGACGCCGAACGTGAGACGCCCCGGGGCGTGGAGGGCCAGCGTCGAGATCTGGCGGGCCACGGCCACCGGGTGGCGCAGGGCCAGGAGGTAGACGCCCAGGTACACCCCGATCGTGGGGTGCAGGCCGGCTAGCCACGACACGGTGGTCAGGCCATCCATGCCCCGGCCACCGAAGAAGGCAATGTGATCGGCGGTCAGCAGGTGGTCGAGGCCACCGTCGGCCACCGCCCCGACGTAGTCCGCTGCCTCGTCCCGGGAGGCGAACCCGCCTGGAGGGAGCGACACGCCGACCCGGATCCCCGGGTCGGGGGCCGGGCTCACGGCGTTCGCTTCTCCCCGAACCGGTCCCACGAAGTGATCTTCTCGGCGCCGCGGTGTCGTGGAGCCACACCCCACTTCCCGGTCGGGTGGCCGAGGGGTAGCAGAGCCAGCACCTCGTAGCGTTCCGGGATCCCCAGAAGGTCCCGCACCTCGCCTTCGTAGATGCGATGCAGGGTCGTCATGGCCGTCCCCAGGCCGAGCGAACGGGCGGCGAGCATGAAGTTCTGGATGGCTGGGTATACCGAGGCGTGGGTGGGTCCGACCGGCATGGGGCCCTCGTCGTCGTGGACCGTCATGTCGATGGACGGCATGAGCAGCAGCACGAGGACCGGCACGTGCTCCAGGTTCTGGGCCAGGTGGACGGTGGCCCGGTTATTGCGCTCCCAGCCCTCGCGAACGGCGTCGTTGGGAAACTCGGTCGGGGCGATGACCGGCTCGTAGCGGGCCCAGCCCCGCCGGTAGATCTCGGCTAGGCCGAGCCGCAGGTCAGGGTCCCGGACAACCATGAACTGATAGGGCTGGATATTGCCTCCGCTGGGAGCCTGGACGGCGGCCCGCAGGCACGTCCAGACGTCGTCGTCGCTGACCGGTTCATCGGCATACCGGCGCATGGCCCGGTTGGTCATCAGGCCATCGAGCAGTCCGATCTCGTTGCCGCGGGTGCCGCCCGTCCTGTAGCTCATGCCTTTCCTCCTCAGAGATCCGTCTACTTGCCGGTGAACCGGGGTTCGCGCTTCTCGGTCAGGGCGGCCAGGGCCTCGGTGAAGTCCTCGGACGCAAAGGTCACGGTCTCCAGGGCCGTGGACAGGTCGAAGGCCGTGCCGCAGGTCTGCTTGATCCAAGCGTTCACCGCCTGTTTGGTGAACTGGACGGCCTGCGGAGCCCCGGCGGCTAGGCGCCGGGCCCAGGCCAGGCCAGCGGCTACGCACGCCTCAGGGTTGGGGGCCGTCTCCACGATGAGGCCCATCGACACGGCGTCGGTGGCCGTCACCGGATCTCCAGTCAGGAGGTACCGCTTGGCCAGTTGCGGGCCGACGGCCAGCGGCCAGGCCACGGTGCCGCCGTCGCCGGCCACGATCCCGACCTTCACGTGGGGGTCGCCAAGCCTGGCCGTTTCGGACATGACGGTCAGGTCGGCCAGCAGGGCGATGCTGGCCCCGAGCCCCATGGCGTGACCAGTGACTGCGCACACGATGGGTAGGTGGACGTCCAGCATGTTCCAAACGATGGACTTGCCGTCCAGGCGCACCTCGGCGGCGTAGCCGGGCTCGGAGAAGCGGGGGAACCAGGCGAAGTCGCCGCCGGCCGTGAAAGCCCGTTCGGTACCGGCCAGCAGCACGGCCCGGGCTTGGCGCTCGTCGCGCAGGCGCTGGAACAGATGGGTCAACTCGTGGTGCATCTGGGCGTCAACCTTGTTGAGGTCATCGTCCGGCTTGTCCACCGTCACCACGAGGACGTCGCCGTCCCGGTCGAACCGCAGGTACTCGAACTCGGCCATGTCGTCCTCTCCGTGACTCACGGCCGGGGTTCCCGGGGAAGCCCGAGCAGCCGCTCGCCGATGATGTTGCGCTGCACCTCACTGGTGCCGCCTCCGATTGTCAGGGCCCGGGAGAAGTAGTGCCCCCAGGCCCAGGGGTCCTCGTGTTCCTCGTAGGGGTAGTTCCCGTCCAGCATGGTCGACGGGCCCTCGAGGTCCTTCACCAGCGCCATGGCCTTCTGGCCGTGCTTGTCGCCGATGGCCTTGCGGACCGAGGAGAGGGGGCCGGGGTCTCCGCCCGTGACCTGGGCGCTCATGATCCGACGGTTCAGGAGTCGCAGGATCACCATCTCGGTGTAGAGGTCGGCAATGCGTTGGCGCAGGACCGGATCGGAGCAGGCGAAGGACCGGAGCCTGTCGAGCACCGCCGGGTCGGCAGGGCCCCGTCCCCAGAGCACCCCGCCCTCCGACAGGGAGACTCGTTCGTTGGCCAAGGTGACCTTGGCCAGCTTCCAGCCCTCGTTCTCTGCGCCGACCATGTTCCCGGCCGGGATGCGGACTTCGGTCAGGAACGTCTCGTTGAAGTGGCGTCCGCCGGTCATCTCGATGATGGGGCGTACCTCGATGCCTGGTGTGGACATGTCGAGCAGGAAATAGGAGATGCACTTCTGGGGCGGGCCCTCGTCGGCAGTCCGGGCCAGGAGGATCCCCCAGTCGGTGACATCAGCCCGGGTGGACCAGATCTTGGAGCCGTTGACCACGTACACGTCGCCGTCGCGTACGGCCCGGGTGCGCAGGGAAGCGAGGTCCGAACCGGCCTCGGGCTCGCTGAACAACTGGCACCAGCCCTCAGTGTCATCGAGCATGGGAGGCAGGAAGCGGGCCTTTTGCTCCTCGGTGCCGCCAGCCAGGATCGTCGGTCCGGCCCAGCCCACGCCGATGGAGGCACCGGGCAGCCGCAGGCCGGCAGCTCGGAATTCGTCGTCGATAATCAGCTGGGTTGCCGGATCGGCGTCCCGGCCCCACGGGCGGGGCCAGTGGGGGGCGACGAAGCCACCGTCGGCCAAGTCTTTCCGGGTGGGTTCGGGATGGTCAGCCAGCCAGGCCCGGACCTCGACCCGGCGGGGGTCGTCGTCCGGGGGGAGGGAGAAGTCCATGGTCGGGCAGTCTCCCGCACTGATTAGAGAAGCGCGGTGTCGGTGTCCAGGCCGAGCCGGAGCCGGCCGGTGAGCTCACGGATGCGGGGAGCCACCATGGCGTGGGTGGCGGCCACCTGGCCATCGCGGACCATGCGTTGAAGGGGTTCGCGGAGATAGACGGCGCTGCCGCCCGCCTCTCGTTGTAGGTGCCCCAGGGCGTCGGCGCACCGCTGGGCGGCGTCGCAGGCGGCCAGTCGCAGGCTGCGGCGGTGTTCGACGGTGAGGGGGTCGCCAGCCCGGGCGGTCTCCCAGGCCTCGCCCAGTACGTCGTGGAGGAAGGCTAAGGAGGAACGGGCAGTGGCCTCGGTGCTGGACAGCACGGTCTGGCCGGAGGCCCGCTCGGAGAGTGTGCGACCAGAACCCTCGGGCTTCTTGTCCACGGCGATCTCCGCGAACCGGTCCACGGCCCCGTTCAGTAGACCGATAGCCACCGCGGCGACCCCGGCGGCCAGCATTCCGTAGAAGGGGAATCGCCACTGCGGGCCGTCCAGGCGGGGCACGGCGGTGGGGAGCTGGAGCCATCGACCCTCAGGGACGAAGGCGTCGTCGACCCGGTAGTCGGTCGACCCGCTGCCTGCGAGCCCGGTGACGTGCCAGGTGTCGAGGTGTTCCACGTCGTCCGGGTCGAAGAAGACGAAAGGCGCGAACAGGCCGTCGTCTCGCCTGGTGGGCGTCCCGTCGGAGTCGACGATCCGGGCTCCGCCGCCGATCCAGGTGCAGTGGTGCGTTCCGGATCCCCAAGCCCATGTTCCGGTCACCCGGAGCCCACCTTCGACGGCGACCGCCCGCCCGACCGGAGCGGCGTAGCCGCCGACGCACGAGTCGGCCGGGCCAAATATCAGGGTGGCTACGTCAAGGGGTAGGAAGCCAGCCTGGAGCGAAGTGGTGCCGGCGATCATCACACACCACCCGGCCGCCCCGTCGTGGCGGGATACCTCGGCGATGACATCGATAGCCGTTGCCACGTCCAGTTCTGGCCCGCCCAAGTCGGTGGGGGTCAGCAGCCGGAACAGCTCGGCATCAGCGAGGTCGGCCACGACGTCGGCGGGCAGTGTGCGGTTGGCTTCGATGCGTTCAGAACGGTCGGCGAGCGACGGTCCGAGGGCACGGGCCCGTTGGAGGAGGTCGGACATGGAAAAAAACTAGAAGATACTTCTAGAAATAGCAAATAAAACTAGAAATAGCATAGAGTCACGAGTATGTCGACCATCAAGGAGGCCTCGCCGATCGGCCGGTCGGAGCGCACACGGCAGGTCCTGGTCGCGGCCACCGTGCGGCGTCTACGGGCCGACGGAGCTTTCACCGCCGAACAGGTGGCGTCCGACGCCGGGGTCAGCGTGGCCACTATCTACAACCGTTTCCCGGACGGCCGTGACGGTCTGCTGGTCGCCGCCTTCGACCGGGTGCTGGACCGGGTGGTCGCTGCCAGTACCAGACCCCTGACCGCCGACCACCTCCTAGACCACGGGCTGGACTCCACGCTGCGATCCCTAGTCGACGGCCTGGTCACCGTGTTCGCCGAGGAGGCGCTGGTCATGCGGGCGGCATTGGCCCGCCTGCCGGAGAACCGCCTGCTCCGCGAGGCCTATCGCCGACACGAGGCCGAGGCCCGGGATGCCAGCCGGCAGTTCATTGAGCGGGGACAGGCCGCCGGTCGGATCACCGACGGTGACCTCGACGAACTGGTGGACGTGGTCCTTGTCGTCGGCCAAGGCGTCAACAACCCGGTACTACTCGGCTCGGCACGACGTGAACAACTAATTGACCACCTGACAGAAGCCCTGGTAGCCGTCCTTGCACCTGAGAGGCTGACTCAGTGACCGAACCGGTTGACGAGGGTCTCGTCATCTACTGGCGCCCCCTCTGCGGATTCTGCCAGCGGCTGCTCGAGGCCCTGGAGGTGGCCGGAATCCAGGCCACCCTCCGCAACATCTGGGATGACCCGGAGGCGGCCACCTTTGTGCGATCCGTCAACGACGGTGCCGAGACGGTGCCGACCGTGGTGGTGGACGGCATCGTCTACACCAACCCGCCACCCGACCAGCTGGTGATCCATTTGCAACAGGCCTAGCCCGGTTTCGCTGGCGGACCGGCCCTCGTTGCGCGACCATCGGTGGTCTGGACGGGACCGGGGAACCTCCTCGACGATGAGGTGGCAGCCCGACCGGAGAACCAAGGGGGATTGGTGATGGAGGTCTCCGTAACGGTCAACGGAACGACGCGTTCCGCTGACGTCGAGCCGCGGACCCTGCTGGCGCACTTCCTGCGCGACGAGCTGGGCCTGACCGGTACCAACATCGGCTGCGACACCAGCTC
Source organism: Acidimicrobiales bacterium (assembly GCA_022452035.1). Taxonomy (NCBI): domain Bacteria; kingdom Bacillati; phylum Actinomycetota; class Acidimicrobiia; order Acidimicrobiales; species Acidimicrobiales bacterium. The sequence goes on from JAKURV010000002.1 coordinate 153,736, forward strand.
GTGCGGGGCCTGCACCGTGCTGGTGGACGGCCGATCGGCCAAATCGTGCACCCTGCTGACCGCCCAGGTGGACGGCGCGGAGGTCACCACCATCGAGGGCCTGGCCGGAGCTGACGGCCTGCACCCCATGCAGCAGGCCTTCCACGAGTGCCATGCGCTGCAGTGCGGCTACTGCACCCCTGGGATGGTCATGGCCGCCGTCTCGCTGGTCGACGAGTACGAGAACCTCGACGCGGCCGGAGTCCGGGTCGGCCTGGAGGGCAACCTCTGCCGCTGCACCGGCTACCAGAACATCGTCAAGGCCGTCCTGGCCGCCAGCGAGTGAGGGGGCCGAGATGACTGACACCATGAACCCATTCGCCGGCGGCATCGTTGGTACGCCCCGACTCCGCAAGGAGGACCCGGCCCTGCTGACCGGGGAGTCGAAGTTCATAGACGACCTGAACCTCCCGGGTGCACTGTGGATCTCGTGCGTCCGCAGCCCGTACGCCCATGCCCGCATCGGTGCCATAGACGCCTCGGCTGCACTGGCCACCGACGGCGTGGTCGCGGTCTACACCGGTGCCGACCTGGAGGGCGACTGGGCCGGACCTCTGCCCTGTGCCTGGCCAGTCACTGACGAAATGAAGAACCCGGCTCACCTGCCGGTGGCCGTTGGCAAGGCCAACTTCGCAGGCGATGCAGTCGCCGTCGTGGTGGCCACCTCGCGCTACGCGGCCGCCGACGGTGCCGAGGGCGTGGTCGTCGACTACGAGCCGCTCGAGGCTGTGGTCGACCTCGATGACGCGGCCAGCGACAGGGTGGTCATCCACGACGACTGTGGAACCAACGTCTCCTACGACTGGCCGCTGGTACCGGACCCTGACGCCGTCGCCGCAGCCTTCGAGAACGCCGTACACCACGTGACCGAGACCTATGTGCACCAGCGGCTCATACCGGCGCCCATGGAACCGCGCGGTGTCGCAGCTGTACCTGCTCCGCACAACGGCGACATGACCCTCTACTCGTCTACCCAGATCCCCCACGTCCTGAAGGTCATGGGGGCCCTCACCCTGGGCATGCCGGAACAGAAGTTACGGGTCATCGCCCCCAGCGTGGGCGGCGGCTTCGGCTGCAAGCTAAACGTGTACGCCGAGGAGCTCATCTGCATGGCCTTGGCCAACCGCCACGGCGGCACCGTCCGCTGGACCGAAACTCGGACCGAGGCCGCCACGTCCACGATCCAAGGCCGGGCCCAGAAGCAGACCATCGAGTTGGCCGCCGACGCCGATGGGAAGTTGACCGCCGTGCGGGCCACCCTCCTGGCCGACATGGGGGCCTACCTGCAGCTGGTGGCCCCCGGAGTACCGCTGCTAGGGGCGTTCCTCTACCACGGCCTCTATGACGTGCCGGCCTACGCCTTCACCTGTCGGGGTGTGTTCACCAACCTTGCGCCTACCGATGCCTATCGGGGGGCCGGCCGACCGGAGGCCACCTACGCCATCGAACGGGCCATGGATGCCCTGGCGGTGGCTGTCGGGGTGGAGCCGGACGAGATCCGGTCCCGGAACTACATCCCGCCAGAGAAGTTCCCCTACGACTCGCCGGCCGGGCTGGTGTTCGACTCGGGCAACTACCAGCCCACCCTGGACCGGGCCAAGGAACTGGTGGACTGGGACGGCCGACGGGCCGAACAGGCCGAGCGGCGGGCCGCCGGGTCGACCGTTCAGCTGGGCCTGGGTATCTCGTCGTACGTCGAGATGTGCGGCCTGGCACCCAGCCGGACCCTGGCCGCTCTTAACTACGGTGCCGGGGGCTGGGAGTCGGCCACCGTTCGGATTCTGCCCACCTGCAAGGTCCAGGTGGTTACCGGCTCAACTCCCCACGGCCAGGGTCACGAGACCAGTTGGTCGATGATCGTGGCCGACCAGCTGGGCGTAGATCCCGACGATGTGGAGGTCCTCCACTCCGATACGGCAATTAGCCCAATGGGTATGGACACCTACGGGTCCCGGTCGCTGTCGGTAGGGGGTACGGCACTTTGGATGGCCACCGAGAAGGTCATCGACAAGGCGCGTACCATTGCTGCCCACATGTTGGAGGCCAGCACCGAGGACCTGGAGTTCTCGGGTGGAACCTTCTCGGTGAAGGGCAGCCCGGACAAGGAGGTTCCCCTGGCCGGGGTGGCCTTCGGGGCCTTTACCGCCCACGACCTGCCCGACGGCGTGGAGCCCAACCTGGAAGCCCAGGTCACCTGGGACCCGGGGAACTTCGTATTCCCGTTCGGCACTCACATCGCGGTGGTGGAGGTCGACGAGGAGACAGGTGCCGTCGAGTTGGTGGACTACGCGGCGGTTGACGATTGCGGCAACCAGATCAACCCGATGATCGTGGAGGGCCAGCTGCACGGCGGCATTGTCCAGGGCATCGCCCAGGCACTGTGGGAGGACGCCGTCTACGACGACGACGGTCAGTTGAGGTCGGCCAGTCTGGCCGACTACCTGGTGCCCTCAGCTGCTGAGTGCATCGACATGAAGTTGGACCACACGGTCACCCCGTCAGGTACCAACCCCATGGGGGTAAAGGGCATCGGAGAGGCG